>DYZF01000058.1 GCA_020741375.1 Tessaracoccus flavescens | reverse complement strand
CCTTCAGCGAGGAGATCTTCGAGTTGGCGATCAGGATGTACGGATCGTCGAGGGTCGCCTCCATCCGCTCCGCGTCGGTGACGAAGTACGGGGAGATGTAGCCCTTGTCGAAGCGCATGCCCTCGGTCAGCTCGAGGTCGAGCCCGAAGGTGTTCGACTCCTCGACCGTGATGACGCCTTCCTTGCCGACCTTGTCCATCGCCTCGGCGATGATCTCGCCGACGGTGGAGTCAGCGGCGGAGATCGACGCGGTGGCGGCGATCTGCTCCTTGGTCTCGACATCGATCGCCATGTTGGAGAGCTGCTCGGTGATGGCCGCGACAGCGGTCTCGATGCCCTTCTTCAGCGCGATGGGGTTGGCGCCGGCGGACACGTTGCGCAGGCCCTCGCGGACCATCGCCTGAGCCACGACGGTGGCGGTGGTGGTGCCGTCGCCCGCGACGTCGTCGGTCTTCTTCGCAACTTCCTTGACCAGCTCGGCGCCGATGCGCTCGTACGGGTCTTCCAGCTCGATCTCCTTGGCGATGGACACGCCATCGTTGGTGATCGTGGGGGCGCCCCACTTCTTCTCAAGGACGACGTTGCGACCCTTGGGGCCGAGCGTGACCTTGACCGCGTCGGCCAGGGTGTTCATGCCGCGCTCAAGGCCGCGGCGCGCGTCCTCATTGAACTCAATCAACTTTGCCATGGTGTTTCGGGAGTCCTCCCGTCGATGGGGCGTGGCCGCCCCGGATGAATGTCTGTCCAGTTGAACCGCTGATGCCCGCGACGGACGGCGTTAGCCTCACCGGCAGTTCGGTAGCACTCCCGCGAAGAGAGTGCTAACCCCATTATTAGCACTCGACCCAAACGAGTGCAAAGGGTTGGGTAGGGTTTCAGCGTGCAGAAGAGCGTCCTGATCCGCGACATCGCCAACGTGATGAACCTGTCGACGCCGCTCGGGCTCATCGCGGCCTTGCTTGGCCGGGGGAAGCTCCGTCGCCACAGGGGCCTGTTCGTCGCGGAGAACGTGAAACTCCCCCTGATCAACGCCTCGGCCATGACCGTGGGCAGCGTCGTGCTGATCCCGGGCCGCACCGTCGAGGAGGCGCAGCGCCAGATCCCCACCCTGATGGCTCACGAGGACGAGCACGCGTGGCAGTACGCCTATTGCTTGGGCCTGCCGTTCGTGCCGCTGTACATGGGCGCGATGCTGTGGTCGATGATCCGTTCGGGAGATCGCGCCAGCGCCAACCACTTCGAGCTACAGGCGGGGCTGGAGACCGGCGGCTACCGCCACAATCCGACGCGCATGCCGGTGCGTCAGGGAATCAAGAACCTGGTGTCGGCGACGTTGAAGCGCTGATCAGGCGTTGAGGCGACGCGACGAGCGGGCCGCCTGACGAGCGCTGCGCATGCGACGAAGACGCTTCACCAGCAGCGGCTTGTAGGCCAGCGCCTCGGGGGTGTCGATCAGCACGTTGATGTGCTGGTAATAGCGGGCCGACGACATGGAGAAGTGCTCCATGATCGCCTGCTCCTTGGGCACCGACGACGTGAACCAGCTGTCCTCGAAATCGAGGATGGCGGCGTCGCGCTCGGTCAGTTCGACCGTGGTGCGGAAGGAGAGTGCCTCAGACATGTCCGCCATTCTAGGTGCTAATTACACTGATGTCATCCGGTGGAGAAGAAGGCTCCTCCCCTTCAGCCCGGATTGTCGGCAGAGGGGGGTAGAGTCGTAGTGCCCTGATCATCAGCACTAAGGACCGCCCGCATGTTTCGCCTGTCCGGCCACGTTCAGAGGTTCGCTTGGGGAAGCCACGATCGCATCCCGGCGATCCTCCAGCAAGAGCCCGACGGCACGCCTTGGGCCGAGTACTGGCTGGGCACCCACCCCGGCGGGCAGGCGTTCCTCGAAGACGGCGTCGCGCTGCAGGATTACATCGCCGAGCACCCGCACAGCGTCGGAGCGGCAACGGAGGCTGCCTTCGGGGCCCGCCTCCCCTACCTGATCAAGATCCTCGCGGCCTCCTCACCACTGAGCCTCCAAGCGCACCCGTCCCGCGAGCAGGCCGAGGTTGGCTACGCCCGCGAATCGCTGCTGGGCCTCCCCCCGAACGATCCCAAGCGCTCCTACAGGGACGATTGGCCCAAGCCCGAAGCGATCGTCGCTCTCACACCCTTCGACGGCCTCCTCGGCTTCCGCGACCCGCGCCAGACGGCGGCGCTGTTCGAGGGCCTCGGGGTCGCGGAGGAACTCCAGTCGGTGATCGGCCCCCTCCGCGACCGCTGCCCCTCCCCCGCCCTGCAAGAGGTCTTCCTCGACGTGCTGAGCCTCGACGAGCGCCGCCATCTGGTCGACGTCGTGCTCGCGGCAGCGGTCAACATGCTGGAGGCGCCCGGCGAGCTCGGCGAGTTCGCGCGCACCGCCGTCGAGCTGGACGAGCACTTCCCCGGAGACCCGGGCATCCTTGCGGCGCTGCTGCTCAACCGCTTCCATCTGGAGCCCGGCCAAGCCGTCGCCCTGGAGGCCGGCATCATGCACGCCTACCTGCGCGGCACGGGCGTCGAGATCATGGCCAACTCCGACAACGTCATGCGCGGTGGCCTCACGCAGAAGCACATCGACGTCGACGGGCTCCTCACCGTCGTGAAGTTCGAGGCGCAGGAGGCCAACCTGTTGGTCGCGGAAGGCTCCGACGGCGTCTACGTGTACCCGACCTCATTCCCCGAGTTCGAGCTGTGGCTCATCTCGCCCAACGAGGGCAGCTCGGTGGCCGTTCCCCGCACCGATTCGGGACGCATCGCGCTGGTCACCTCGGGCACGTTCACGCTGGTGGGCGACGACGGCGACCACGTTCTCACCTCCGGCCAGGCCGTGTTCATCCCGGCCGACGAGCAGGTGGTGGCCTCCGGTCAGGGCCAGATGTTCTTGGCGGCGTCGGGCGCCTGAGTTTGGCGAAACCCACCCCCGCACGGGCACAATAGGGCCCCTAGCCTCCTTAGCTCAGCGGCCAGAGCGCTCGCCTTGTAAGCGAGTGGTCGTGGGTTCGACTCCCACAGGGGGCTCCATTCATGCCCGCACCCCGCCGTCGGCGCTTTGGGGATGCGGGGAATAATCGAGACCGTGACTGAGCCGAGCAAGTGGGCCCGCATCATCGCGGCAGACCCAGACCATTCCCGCCGCTACATCGAGCGCTTCAAGATGATGGAGGCGCAAGGCCACGACCTCCACGGCGAGGCCCGCACCGTCGACGCCATGGCCGGCCGCGGGGCACGCATCCTCGACGCGGGCTGCGGCCCGGGCCGCCACTGCGGCTACCTGCACGAGCGGGGCCACGTCGTCGTGGGCGTCGATCTTGATCCCACGCTGATCGCGGCGGCGGAAGAGGACTACCCCGGCCCCACGTATGTGGTGAGCGATCTGGCCGAGCTGGATCTCCCCGCGCGGGGCGTGGAGGCGAACTTCGACGTCATCCTCTCGGCCGGCAACGTCATGGGATTCCTGGCGCCGACGACGCGGGTGGACGTGCTGCGCCGGTTCCGCGACCACCTGGCGCCTGAGGGGCGCGCGATCATCGGCTTCGGCGCAGGTCGCGGCTACGAGTTCTCGGAGTTCTTCGCCGACGCCGCCTCGGCCGGGCTGCGCGTCGAACTGCCGCTGTCCACATGGGACCTGAAGCCGTTCACCGCAGACTCGACGTTCCTCGTCGCAATCTGTTCGCGCGAGGACTGAGCGCTAGTCCTGCTTCGCGTCGGCCTTCGCTGCGGCGTCGGCCTTCGCCTTGCGGCTCTGCGCGAGGTACGTGGAGACGAAGATGAAGGCCACCATGGCCAGCGCCACCCACATGGCGATCTTGGCGTAGGCGGCGAGCACGTCGACGATGGGCTCGCCGAAGCGCCAGCCGAGGTAGAAGTACAGCACCAGCCACAGCGTTGAGGCGATGTAGTCGTAGATCAGGAAGCGCTTGAGGCTCATGTTGGTGGCGCCGGAGAGCACGAACACCACCTGCATGAGCGGCAGCGGGATGGGGATGTAGGCGACGAGGAACGCCCAGGGGCCGAGCTTCTCGGCCCAGCGCTCGGCGCGGGCGTAGTTGCGTGCGGCCCGCTTCGACTGGCCGGCCCACACTTCGATCATGCCGCGGCCCCAGAGTTTGCCGGCCCACCAGTAGACCCAGTCGAACTTCAGGCTGAGGATCGATGCGACGATCAACACGATGGGCCAGTGCGGCATCTGCCCCTGCGACGCGAGGGCGCCGCTGATGGCCACGGCTGTGCGCCCGCCGGTGACCATCGCCAAGATGTCAGGGGCGTTCGCGTAGGCCCACGCGCGGATGGGCAGCAGAGCCAGCGAGAAGACGCCGATGAAGCCGAACCAGGCCAAGCACCAGTAATCGGCGCGGCCGGGCTTCTTCTTCCACGGCATGCCTTCGTCGTCCCACCACTCCTGCTCCTCGGCCTCCGCCTCGGCGGGAGCGGCGGCCGCGGGCTCGCCGTCGACCGGGGCGGCCGGCTGCGGCGTGGAGTCCTTCGTGGGTTCGTCGTTCACGCTGGCGATAGTACGCGAGCGGTGCAGCACGACGGCGCATCGCTGCGGTCGGCGGGAGAGGCCAAACGGCCGCCTCCGGAGGCGCCCCATGGCAACAACCGGCACCGGATGCCAGCGGAACCCCGTCGCCAAACCACTGTTGACAAGCATTTATCCTCGGTTCGTCGACGCTCACGAGATAACAATTCGGCAACAGTGGTGGACCCGCTTTTTCGTCACGAACAGGGCAGGTGTAGAGTCCACCGAAGGACACCTGAATATTGGTCCCTGATTGAATTCAGGCGCTCCAATCCACTACGGATCGTCGGGCACGTACCTGCCCGTGGAAAGGAATGTGTGGCATGGCCACTGTTAGCTACCGCGACGCTTCGCGCGTCTACCCCGGGTCGGATCGACCCGCAGTCAACAAGCTGAACCTCGAGATCGAGGACGGCGAGTTCATGGTTCTTGTCGGCCCCTCGGGCTGTGGCAAGTCCACCTCGCTTCGCATGCTCGCTGGCCTGGAAGAGGTCAACTCCGGTTCGATTTACATCGGCGACCGTGACGTGACCGACCTTCCGCCGAAGGACCGCGACATCGCAATGGTCTTCCAGAACTACGCTCTGTACCCGCACATGACCGTTGCGGACAACATGGGCTTCGCCCTGAAGATGCAGAACGTCGCCAAGGCTGAGCGTCAGCAGCGCGTCCAGGAGGCCGCGAAGCTCCTCGGTCTGGAGGACTTCCTCAACCGCAAGCCCAAGGCCCTCTCCGGTGGTCAGCGTCAGCGCGTCGCCATGGGCCGCGCCATCGTTCGTCAGCCCCAGGTCTTCCTCATGGATGAGCCGCTGTCGAACCTCGACGCCAAGCTCCGCGTCTCCACCCGTACCCAGATCGCCGCTCTGCAGCAGCGTCTCGGCGTCACCACCGTCTACGTCACGCACGACCAGGTTGAGGCCATGACGATGGGTGACCGCGTTGCGGTCATGAAGGACGGCATCCTGCAGCAGGTTGATACCCCGCTGGCGCTGTACGACACCCCGAAGAACCTCTTCGTGGCCGGCTTCATCGGCTCCCCCGCCATGAACCTCATCTCCGGCAAGCGCGTCGAAGACGGCGTGCAGATCGGCGACTACGTCGTCCGCATCCCGCGTGAGACTCTGGCCAAGGCCGAGGGCGAGGACAGCCTCACCATCGGTATCCGTCCGGAAGCCTTCCAGGTTGCCGACGAGGGCATCGGCCTCGACATCGCTGTGGTCGAGGATCTGGGCGCAGACTCCTACCTGTACGGCACCCTCGCGGGCCTGTCGGACGACGAGATCATCAACGCTCAGCAGTTCGTCGCTCGCGTCGCCGGCCGCACCGCTCCGGACAAGGGCCACATGGTTCGTCTGGCTGCGCCGTCGGATCAGGTGCACGTGTTCAGCAACAAGACCGAAGAGCGCATCTCCTGATTCGCTGACCTTCCGTCATCACAGGGCCTCGGCACTCGCCGGGGCCCTGTTGCTGTCCCGGCATCGCCGTCGGGCGGGCTGGGGTTTGAGCAGTTCCTGCAACTCGACTCCGAAATTCGCCATCCGGTGGCGATTCTGGGAGTTGAGGAGTTGAAACTGCTCAAACCCGGGCGGCCGGCGGCCGCTATTGTGACAGGGGCTTGGAAGGAGTCGACGGTGGATGAACTGGGACGGTGGACGCGCGGGATGCGCTCGGGTCTGGGAACGGACCCCACGTACAGCGCCGTCGTGCCGCCGCTCTACCTCAGCACCAACTACGCCTTTCACGGCCTGGACGACTCCCCCGAGTACGACTACAGCCGCTCCGGCAACCCCACCCGCGACCTGCTCAACGACGCCATCGCCACCCTCGAGGGCGGCGCAGGAGCCACGTCCGTCGCCACCGGACTGGCCGCGATCACGCTCATCGCCGAAGCCTTCGTCCCCGCCGGGGGGCGCGTAGTCTGCCAGCACGACGCGTACGGCGGCACCTGGCGACTCTTCACCTTCCTAGCCCAGCAGGGGCGCTTCACCATCGATTTCGTCGATTTCAACGACGGCGCCGCCTTCAGCAACGCCCTCGACGGCGCCGATCTGGTGTGGATCGAGACGCCGTCGAACCCGCTCCTGCGGATCACCGACATCAAGGCCGCCGCCGACGCCGCGCACGCCGCCGGGGCCCTCGCCGTCGTGGACAACACGTTTCTTTCCCCCCTGCTCCAGCAGCCGCTCGCGCTGGGCGCGGACATCGTCGTGCACTCCACCACCAAGTTCCTCAACGGCCACTCGGATGTTGTGGGCGGGGTCGCGGTCGCGGCCGAGGACAACGTGCATCAGAAGCTGCGGCAATGGGCCAATGCGTTGGGCCTGACCGGCAGCCCGTTCGACGCGTACCTCACGCTGCGCGGGCTCCGCACCCTCGACGCCCGCATGCGCGTGCATCAGGACAACACCGCCGCGCTGATCCAGGCCCTCGACGGTCGCGTCAAGGCCTTGCACTACCCAGGGCTGCCAGCCCACCCCGGACACGACGTCGCCGCCCGACAGCAGTCGGGCTTCGGATCCCTGCTCAGCTTCGAACTGGAAGGCGGGCGGCCCGCCGTCGATCGGTTCCTCGACGGCCTCGAGGTGTTCCACCTCGCCGAATCCTTGGGCGGCGTCGAATCCCTCATCTGCCATCCCGAGACGATGACGCACGCCGGCATGACGCCGGATGCCCGGGCCACGGCCGGAATCGGCTCGGGCTTGCTGCGGATCAGCGTGGGCATCGAGTCTGCGGCCGATCTGGTGGCCGTCGTCGACGAGGCGCTCACCCGCGCAGGAAGCTGATCGACGAGACCCGTCGCATGGCTTAGCAACGGCCTGCCGGTCTAAGCTGGGCGCGTGCCTCGTTTCCTCGCCGCCAAGCCCGACGCTGAACTCATTCAGCTGCCGTGGCATGTGCCGCTGAACGATTGGCCAACCCAGCATCTCGTCGCGCTGCCGCGCGGCATCTCGCGGCACGTCGTGCGGTTCCTGCAGGTTGGCGAAGAGATCTACGCCGCGAAGGAGATCCTCGAGGAAGTGGCGGTGCAGGAGTACCGCCTGCTCACCGAGCTGAAGCGCCTCGGCGTCCCCTCCGTCGATCCGATCGGCGTCGTTCTGGGACGGGCGGACGCGAACGGCGAGCATCTGGACCCGATCCTCCTGACGCGCCACCTCGCGTTCTCGCTCCCCTACCGCTCGCTGTTCTACCCGGGCGTCAAGCACGAGACGGTCAACCGCCTGCTCGACGCGATGGTGCTGCTGTTCGCACGCCTGCACCTCACCGGCTTCTACTGGGGCGACGTCTCCCTCTCCAACATCCTGTTCCGCCGCGACGCCGGCGAGTTCGCCGCCTACCTCGTCGACGCCGAAACCGGCGAGCTGCACGATCAGCTCACCGACGGCCAGCGCGCCCACGATCTGCAGATCGCCCGAACCAACCTCTACGGCGAATTCCTCGACCTCGAGGCCGGCGGGATCCTTGATTCCTCGCTGGACCCGGAATGGTTGGTGCGCACCATCGAGGATCGCTACCACCAACTGTGGGCGGAGCTCACCGGCGTCGAGGAGTTCGACGGCTCGGAGATGTACCGCTTGGAGGGCCGGGTGCGACGGCTCAACGCGCTCGGCTTCGACGTGGCCGAGATCGACGTCGACGCATCTCCCGATGGCCGCCACATCCGCATGCGGCCCAAGGTGGTCGAGGCCGGGCACCACACCCGCCGCCTCATGCGTCTGACCGGTCTTGACGCCGAGGAACACCAGGCGCGCCGCCTCCTAAACGACATGGACG
>DYZF01000057.1 GCA_020741375.1 Tessaracoccus flavescens | reverse complement strand
TCCCGTCCGGGCGCAGGATGGACGGCTGGCAGGACCTCGCCGAGCAGGTCATCGACCGCGTCAACCTCAGCGGGTTCGCCGAGCGGGACGGCCGCACGCTGTCCGGGGGCCAACAGCGCCGGGCCACGCTCGCCATCGGCCTGGCCATGCGTCCGCGCGTCCTGCTGCTCGACGAACCGACGTCCTCGCTCGACGTCGCCTCCAGGGAGGGAGTCACCGCGATGCTCTCAGACCTCTCCGATGCCATCTCCTGCGCGGTCGTGGCCACCCACGACATGCACCTGGTCGCCGACTGGGCCAACCGGGTCATCGTGCTCGAACACGGCAGGATCGCCGCCGACGTGGAGCCCCGGGACCTGTTCGCCCAGCCGGAGCTCATGGCGCGGGTGCGCCTGGTGCCGCCGCAGGTCGCGCAGCTCGGGCTCGCCCTGGGGTTGCGCCGGCCCCCGCTCAACGTCGTCGAACTGCTGGACTGCCTGCAGATCAGGGAGAAGGTGCCATGTTGAGGAAGCAACGCGACGTGCTGTCGGTCGAGTGGGTCAAGCTCGAACTGATCCGCACGGCCTACGCCACCCGCGGAGGCATGTTCTCGCGACGCGACCCCCGAGCGGTGATGGTCTGGTACCTCATCATGGCGTTCGTCCCTTGGTTCACGCACAACGTCACGGTGCTCGCCGTGCTGTTCGTCATCGCGGCCATCGGGGTGTTCCTCGCCCGCGTTGGCCCCCTGGTGCTGGGCCTGTTCATCATCGGCATCGGCTTCGAGATCTTCTACCTGATCCTCGTGTCGCTCATTTTCGGCGGGAACGTCGGCACCCTCGCGGCGCTGGGCGTGGTCAACCTGAAGCTCGGCATCATCTCGATGGCGTCCATGGCGGCCTTCGTCTCGCTGGACCCGGAGAAGCTCTCCGACGCCCTGCTCGCCTTCCGCATGCCCGAGCTGTTCGCCTTCGGCGTCAGCTATGGCTACCGGATGCTGCCCATCATGGTGGAGGAGTTCAACACGGTGTTCGACGGCTTCCGCCTGCGCATGGCGCCACCGGAGAAACACGGCTTCCTCGGCTGGCGCAGCGTCGTGCACTGGGCGAAGATGGCGATCCTCAGCTTCTACCCGATCTTCCTGAACACCGCGAAAAACGTCCGCACAACCGTCGAGGCGCTCGAGACCAGGGGCTTCACCTACGCCACGGTTGACGGCCGGGCTCGCAGCATCCGGCTCGGGCAACTGAGGATGGGGATGGTGGACTGGATGATGCTCGTGGTCACCGTCTCGCTCGTGGTCGGTGCGTTCGCCGCCGGGCAGGCCTGGCCGCTCTACCGCTGAGCCAGACTGCTCGATGACGACGGTGTCGCTGCGGGCGGCGCCGAAGGCCCGCCACGGCGATTCAACTAGCGCTCGAAGTAAGGCAGCGACCGCAAGGCCCGGTCCAGATGCCACGTGGCGTAGGCCACCACCATGGAATCCACCCGCTGCTGCACCGAGCGATCCGTGAGCAACGCCGACTCCCAATCCCCCGCCAAGAGCGCCCCGAGGTGGCGGCTGGCTTCGCCGTCGAGCTGAGGCGCCGCTGACGGCCGGCACGACGTGCACACGGCCCCGCCGCCCTGCGGCGAGAACCACTTCACCTCCGACGAGCCGCACCCGGCACACGTTGAGGTGGCGACGGCGTAACCCGCGATCGCCAGCGCCCGCAGCAGGTAGGAATCCACAACGAGCGGGGCGGGCTTGTCGCCAGCCTCCAGCGTGAGCAGGGCACCCAAGAGGAGCCGGTACTGCTGTAGGGAGGGGCTGCCCTCCTCCGCCACGAGCCGGTCTGCCGTCTCCACGAGCACCTCCGCGGCCGTGAACCGTGTGTAGTCCGAGGCCAGCTTGGTGACGTGCAGCGATTCGCACTGCGTCACCACTTCCAGCGAACCGCGCCCTTCGGCGAACTGGATGTCCACGTGACTGAACGGCTCCAGCCGCCCACCGAACTTCGACGACGTCTTCCGCACGCCCTTCGCCACGGCTCGAACCTTGCCGTGCGTGCGCGTCAGCAGCGTGATGATGCGGTCCGCCTCACCGAGCTGGTGGGTCCGCAACACCACGGCTTCGTCGCGGTAAGTGGGCACGGCCCGAGTGTAGGCCGGTAGGCTCGCACCGTGCCTCAGCCTCGCCGTCGCCCCACCCCGCATCCCAGCGGCGCCACCGCGCCCACCCTCCCCAAGAAGGCGCTGCCGCAGCATGTCGCCATCGTGATGGACGGCAACGGGAGATGGGCGAAGCAGCGCGGGCTCAAGCGCACCGAAGGCCACGCCATGGGCGAGGCGTCACTGCTCGACGTCATCCACGGCGCCATCGAACTGGGCATCCCATACCTGTCGGCCTACGCGTTCTCCACCGAGAACTGGAAGCGCTCCCCAGATGAGGTGCGCTGGCTGATGGGGTTCAACCGCGACGTCATCCACCGGCGCCGCGACGAGCTGAACGATCTGGGGGTGCGGATCCGGTGGGCCGGTCGTCGGCCGCGGCTGTGGGGCTCGGTGATCAAGGAGCTAGAGGTGGCCGAGGAGATGAGCAAGGGCAACGAGACCCTGACGCTGCAGTTCTGCGTGAACTACGGAGGTCGCGCCGAGATCGTCGACGCCGCCCGCGAGATCGCGCGTCTGGCCGCCGCCGGCAAGCTGGATCCGGACCGGCTCACCGAGGATCGGTTCGCGAAGTTCCTTGACGAGCCCGAGATCCCTGACGTCGATCTGTTCCTGCGCAGCTCCGGTGAGCAGCGCACGTCTAATTTCCTGCTGTGGCAGTCGGCGTACGCCGAGATGATCTTCTTGGATCAGTTGTGGCCGGATTTCGACCGGCGTGACCTGTGGGGCGCCGTAGAGGAGTACGTGCAGCGCGATCGGCGCTTCGGCTCCGCCTAGTCCGCGACTGTCACACGAGACCCGGGGGCAGTTCCTTGGGCAGCGGGCGCAGCAGACGCTCGCGGATGTCGATCATGTCCTTCGCGTGGTCCTGCAGCGCGATGTCGAGCGGCAGCGTCGGCTCCCACGACGGCACGGGGCGCTTGCGGCCCTGATCATCGATCCCGCAGAACACCATCGTGCAGTGCGTGGTCTCCTTCAGGTCCCGGGTGCGCGGATCGCCCGAGCGGACCACGACGTTGATGTGCATGCTCGTGGTGCCGGTGTACATCAGCCTGGCTTCTACCTCAACCAGGTCGCCGATGAACATCGGGCGGTAGAAACGCACGCCGCCAGCGAAGACGAGGGCAGCCGCCCCTGCGTTCCACCGCTCGGCCACCACCTGGGCGGCGTTGTCGATCCACGCCATGACGTAACCGCCGTGCACCTTCCCGCCCCAGTTGACGTCGGTCGGGTCGGCCAGGAAGCGCAGCGTCTCGCGGCAGGCCTCAGACTCGCCGTCGTACGACTGTTCGGCCATCGCCTCCTCAATGGCCCGACGCGCGGCGTTGAGCTCGACGGCGCGGGCGTGTTGTTCCCGCTCCCAGTCGTCCTCCGGGACGAACTCGGGCACCGGCACCGACTTGTCGTCCTCCATCGCCACGAACTGCAAGATGCACTGGGTGTTGAGACGCCGCTCGTCGGAGCGGGGGTCGCCGCTGGCGACGGTGCAGACGATCTGCATGGAGGTGCGACCGGTGTAGACCAAGCGCGCCTGCACGATGACGATGTCGGTGGACAGCACCGGGTGGATGAAGTGGATGTTGCCCACATAGCCAGTCACCGCGTAGGTGCCGGCCCACCCGACGGCCGCCGCGTAGCCGGCCTTGTCGATCCATTCCAGCACCTTGCCGCCGTCGACGAAGCCGCGCACATTGGCGTCCATCGGCTCGGCCATGAACCTGAGGGTGACTTCGCGCTGTGTGCCCGGCATGGGCGCTCCTATCCGTCGAGGCGTTCGAAGACGAGGGCTCTGACGACGGCGCTGCCCGCGGCATCGCTGGCGGCCAGATCCGCTTCGGCGCGGATTCGCCAATCGTGGTTGCCCTCTGGATCGTTGATCACTTGCGTCAGTGACCATACTCCGGGCCGCTTGTCGATCCGGAACAGTCCCGGACCGCGGGCATCGCCGTCGATGAGGAGGTCGTCGTGCTCATCCCAGTAGTCGCCCAACGCCTCGTCCCACGCGTCGGCGTCCATCAGCACGTCGAGGGGCGGATCAGCCAGCGCGGCCGACGATGCCTCCAGTGCTGCCAGGCCGTCGACGTCGTCGCGGGCGGCCAGCTCCACACGCCGGAACATGGCGGTGCGGAGCATCGCGGTGAAGGCCCGCTCGTTGCCGGTCACCGGTCGCGGAGGCGGCGGAGGGGCGCCTGCGGCTGCAGCGGCGACGGCGGCGGCCACCTTATCCGGATCGGTCAACGCCTCCCACTCGTCCAGGAGGGACGAATCGGTCTGCCGGACGGTCTCCCCCAGCCATTCCACGAGATCGTCGAGTTCCTCGGTGCGGTACTCGTCGGGCACCGTGTGCCGTAGCGCTCGGTACGCGTCGGAGAGGTAGCGCAGCACCGTGCCCTCGCTGCGTTGCAGCTTGTAGAACGAGATCATCTGGGAGAAGCTCATGGCTCGCTCCCACATGTCGCGCACGACGGTCTTCGGCGAGAGCTGCGACGCGTCCACCCACGGGTGCGACTGCACGTAGATGCCCACCGCGTGCTCCAACAACTCGGCCAGCGGCTTGGGCCACGTGACCTCTTCCAGCAACTCCATGCGCTCGTCGTATTCGACGCCGTCGGCCTTCATCTGCGCAACTGCCTCACCGCGCGCGACGAATTGCTGCCCGAGCAGCACCTGGAACGGGTCTTCCAGTACCGCCTCGATGACGCTCACCACGTCGAGGTGATACGTGGGTGACTCCTTATCCAACAGCGCCAAGGAAGCGACGGCGAACGGCGCAAGGGGCTGGTTGAGCGCGAAGTCGTCGCCGACGGAGTCGGCCATGACGCACCAGCCGCCGTGGGCGTCAGGTTCCTGCAGCTTGACCAGCACGCCGGAGTTGAGCAGGCCACGGGTGATCGCCAGCGAGCGGCGCTTCAGGCTGCGCTTCTTGTCGATCGATTCGTGCGAGGAATCCAGCATCCGCTTCATCGCTTCGAAGCTGTTGCCGGGGCGCTGGGCGATGTTGAGGATGGTGCCGTGGGTCACCTGCATCCGGCTGATCAGGTTCTCCGGCTCGGCGACGATGATCTTGTCGAACGTGTCCTCGGTCCAGCCCACGAAGCCCTCGGGCGGCTTCTTCCGGACGAACTTCTTGCGCTTCTTCTCGTCGTCGCCGATCTTGGCGAGCGCCCGCTCGTTCTCAATCACATGCTCGGGCGCCTGCACGACGACGAAGCCGACGGTGTCGTAGCCGGCGCGTCCGGCCCGGCCAGCGATCTGGTGGAACTCGCGGGAGCGCAGGCGCCGCACGCGGTTGCCGTCGAACTTGGTCAGCCCGGTGAACAGAACGGTGCGAATGGGCACGTTGATGCCGACGCCGAGCGTGTCGGTTCCGCAGATCACCTTGAGCAGGCCGGTCTGTGCCAGCTGCTCCACCAACCGGCGGTACTTGGGCAGCATGCCGGCGTGGTGCACGCCGATCCCCCGGCGGACTAGCCCGGAGAGGATCTTCCCGAAGCCGGGGCCGAACCGGAAGGCCCCGATCTCGTCGGCGATCCGGTGCGCGTCGTGTTTGGTGATCAGGTTGAGCGACAACAGCGACTGCGCCCGCTCCAACGCGTCGGCCTGCGTGAAGTGGACGATGTAGACCGGCGCCTTCTGCTCCTGGATGAGATCGACGACGCGCTCCTGCAGCGGCGTCATGGACCATTCGAACAGCAGCGGCACGGGGCGCTCGGCCTGATCGATCAGCACCGTCGGCCGTCCGGTGCGGGCCGTCAGATCGCGCATGAGCGGGTCGACGTCGCCCAGCGTGGCGCTCATCAGCAGGAACTGCGCCTGCGGGAGCTCTAGCAGCGGCACCTGCCAGGCCCAGCCACGATCGGGTTCGGAGTAGAAGTGGAACTCGTCGGCGATCACGAGGCCCACGTCGGCCGTGTGCCCCTCGCGCAGCGCGATGTTGGCCAGGATCTCCGCGGTGCAACAGATGATGGGCGCATCCGCGTTGACGGACGCGTCGCCGGTCACCATGCCCACGTTGTCCGCCCCGAAGACGGCGCATAGCGCGAAGAACTTCTCGCTCACCAAGGCCTTGATAGGGGCGGTGTAGAAGCTCACCCTGTCGGTGTTGAGGGCGGCGAAGTGCGCCGCGAGCGCCACCATCGACTTGCCGGATCCGGTGGGCGTCGCGAGCACGACGTTGTTGCCGGAGAACAGCTCGATGGAGGCCTCGTCTTGGTGCGGGTAGAGGTTGATGCCCTCGGCCTCGGCCCACGCGGCGAAGTGCTCGTAGAGGGAATCGGCGTCACCGGCTACTGGGTCGGTGAGCTTGGGCATGTGCGCCACCCTACCGGGCTGGGCCGATCCGGTGCAGGGTCACCTGTGACTGGTTGAGGAACCGCAGCTTCGGCCCGGTGACGCCGACGCCGGAATCGACGAACAGTGTCGCCGCACCGTCGGTGTAGCCGCCCTTGCTCACCTTCGGAAAGAACTGACGGTGCGGCTGGTAGATGGCACCGATGAACGGGAGGCGGATCTGCCCGCCGTGGGTGTGGCCGCAGATCGCATAGTCGATGCCGTGGCGGTCCAGGTGAGGCAGGATCTCGGGCGAGTGGGTGAGCACGAAGCGGAAGCCGTCAGGGGCGCCGTCGACGGCGGCGGCGAGGTCGCCGTGGCCGCTGAAGTAGTCGTCGACGCCGATCAGGGTCAGCTGGCCCCATTCGCCGGAGAGTCCACGGTGCTCGTTGCTCAGCCGCTGCACGCCGAACTGCTCGAGGATCCCGTGCAGCCGCTGCTGGTCGTCGGACCAATGATCGTGGTTGCCGTCGACGAAGTACATCGGCACCCCGATCTCCGAGAGGCCGCGCAGCAGCCAGCGCACCGGCTCCAGGGTGCGGTTGGAGGTGTTGATGAGGTCGCCGGTCAGCGCGATGACGTGGGGATCGGAGTCGCGGACCAGCGCGACGATCTCGCGCACCTGCGCATAGCGCGGGATGTTGTGGAAGTCGGTGACCTGCGCCACCCGGAGTTCACCCGACAGCTCCGACGTGGCGTGGCTGGTGGTGGTCAGCGTGGTGGTGGCCACTTCCCACCGGGCCCTGCCCAACAGAGCGACGGCGATCAACCCCAGCACGAGCAGCGCCCCCATCACCCGTCGCCACGGGACGGCGCGCCGCCATCGCCGGTTCGCGGGTCGACGGCGAGCGGTCGGCCCCTGCGGCCGGGCTGTCCGGGTAGTCGTCGGCTTCTTGGCCGTCTTCTTCTTCACCATTGCCCGACGAACCTAGCCGAACCACGCCCAGACGCAATCCGACCAGGGGAGCCTGTTGGTGCTCCCCTGGTCGGACGTGCGCGTCGAGGCGTTACGCGGTGCGGTTGAGCGCGCTCAGGATCGCCTTCATCGAAGCGCTGGTGATCGACGGGTCAACCCCGACGCCCCAGACGACCTGCGCATCGTCACCCTCGCCCACCTCGCACTCGACGTAGGCGACGGCGGACGCGTCGCCGCCGGAATCGAGGGCGTGCTCGGCGTAGTCCAGCACCCGCACGTGGGCGCCGGCCTGCACCAGCGCGTCAACGAACGCCGACACGGGGCCGTTGCCCTCGCCGTGCAGCTCGACGCCTTGGCGGGTGGGTCCGTCGACGGTGGCCGTCACGTGGAACTGACCGTTGCTCGAGGTGGTGCCTGCAGACGTCAGCGCCCACGGGCCCTGCTTCAGGTACTCCGCGTTGAAGATGTCGAAGATCTGCTGCGGGGTGACCTCGCCGCCGGCCGTGTCGGTGTGCTTCTGCACGACACGGCTGAACTCGATCTGCAGCCGCCGCGGCAGATCCATCTTGAACTCGTTCTTCATCAGGTAGGCCATGCCGCCCTTGCCGGACTGCGAGTTGACGCGGATGACCGCCTCGTAGGTGCGGCCGACGTCGTGCGGATCGATCGGCAGGTACGGGGCCTCCCAGGCTATCTCGCTGACGGTCTTGCCCTGCTTGGTGGCCTCGTCCTCCAGGTACTCCAGACCCTTCTTGATGGCGTCCTGGTGGGAGCCGGAGAAGGCGGTGTACACCAGATCGCCCGCGTAGGGGTGGCGCGGGTGGACCGGCAGGCCGGTGCAGTACTCAACGGTGCGGCGCACGTGATCGATGTCCGAGAGATCCACCTGCGGATCGATGCCCTGGGTGTACAGGTTCAGCGCCAGCGTCACCAGATCGACGTTGCCGGTGCGCTCGCCGTGCCCGAACAGGCAGCCCTCGACACGGTCGGCGCCAGCCATCTGCCCCAGTTCTGAGGCGGCGACGGCGGTACCGCGGTCGTTGTGCGGGTGCAGCGACACCGCGACGTGCTGGCGGTTCTTGACGTTGCGGATGAAGTACTCGATCTGGTCCGCGTAGGTGTTCGGCGTCGAGCGTTCGACGGTGGCGGGCAGGTTGAAGATGATCTCGCGCCCCTCACCGGGCTGCCACACGTCGGCCACCGCGTTGCACACCTCGACGGCGAAATCGGTGGGCGTCTGGGTGAAGATCTCCGGCGAGTACTGGTAGCCGAACTCCACGTCGCGCAGGTACTTGTCGGCGTACTCCATCACCAGGCTGGTGCCACGCACGGCCAGATCGACGCATTCGGCCGCCGAGATGCGGAAGACGACGCGGCGGAACAGTTCCGCCGTCGCGTTGTACATGTGGATGTTGGCGCGGTGGGCGCCCACCAGCGATTCGGCGGTGCGGGCGATCAGGTCTTCGCGGGCCTGCGTCAACACGGAGATGGTGACGTCGTCGGGCACCTTGTTGCCCTCGATCAGCTGACGGACGAAGTCGAAATCAGTCTGGGAGGCCGACGGGAAGCCAACCTCGATCTCCTTGTAGCCCAGCGAGACGAGCAGCTCGAACATGCGCATCTTGCGGGTGGGGGTCATCGGATCGATGAGTGCCTGATTGCCGTCGCGCAGGTCGGTGGACAGCCAGCGGGGGGCCTTCTCGATGCGCTTGGTGGGCCACGTGCGATCAGGGACGTCGACGGGGACGAACGGCGTGTAGCGGTGCACCGGCATCGGCGTCGGCTGCTGTACAGGCTTGGACTGGGGGCGGGTGTTGAACTTGGTCATGAGGGAATCTCCTGGGCTGGGGTTGGGCGCCAGACACGACGAAGCACCGCAGCGAGGAGTTCCGGCTCAGAGATTCTGGGCCCCGCTGCGGCAACCAAGGAGCAGAGACTGCCGTGCCACGAGCGTCACAATAGCACCGCCGTCGCCCCTCCCGCGCTGTGTCTGCCCGGGATTTGAGCAGTTCTGACAACTCGATCCCCGTTCTCGCCATCCAGTGGCAAAAACGGGGATCGAGTTGCAATAACTGCTCAAACCATCGCCGGGGCGACGGCGGGGCGCTACTTGACGGAGCCGGCGGTGAGGCCGCCGATGAGGCGCTTCTCGATGAAGCCGAAGAGCACGATCACGGGGAGGATCGCGATCAAGGCGACGGTGAACAGGTACTGCCAGTCCTGCACGTAGAGGCCGAGGAAGCGAGGCATCGCGACGGTGAGGGGCTGCAGGTTGGTCTGCTGCACCAGAATCAACGCGGCCGCGTACTCGTTCCACGAGTTGACGAACACGAAGACGATGGCGGTCACGATGCCGGGCCACACCAGCGGCAGGGAGATGCGGAACATGGTCTGCAGGCGGCCGAGGCCGTCGATGAGGGCTGCCTCATCCACCTCCTTGGGCACCGACGCAAAGAACGCCTGCATGATCCAGATCGCGAAGCTCAGGTTGAAAGCGCCGTTGATCAGGATCAACGCGCCCCACACGGCGTAGCCGGACCAGCCCTTGAACTCCTGGAACAGGCCGACGCCGAGCACGGTGGGCTGCAGCATCTGGGTGCAGAGCACCAGTAGCAGGAAGACGAGGCGGCCGGGGAACCGGAAGCGGGCGATGTAGTACGCGGCAGGGGTGGCCACCAGCAGGACGAGCAGGGTGGCGCCGCCGGCGATCACGATCGTCGACAGCAGCGCCGAGGCCGGGTTGACCTCAGAGGACCAGACGTCGAGGTAGTTGGACCAGCGCGGGGACTCCGGGAAGTACGCCGGCGGGATGTCGGTCACCTCCAGACGCGTCTTCAGCGAGGTGATGAACATCAGGACGTAGGGGAACCCAAAGAACAGGACGATCAGGAGGGAGCCGATGGCGACGCCCGCCAGGTTCGGCTTCTTGTTGATGCCGCCGCGGATGTGGTGCTCAGACTTGACCTTGGCCATGGCTCAGGCCACCTCCTTCGTGGGCTGAACGATGATCAGGTAGATCGCGATGATGACCAGGCAGAACAGGAAGTTCAGCACCGACAGAGCCGAGGAGACGCCCGGGCCGAGCGCCGTCTGATACTGGTACATCAGCGTCGTGGTGATGTGTCCCGTGTGGTAGCCGGGCGTCTCTTGGAGGATGCGCAGGATCGGCAGCGAGTTGAACACGTTGATGATGTTGATGAGGGCCGCGACCGCGATGGCCGGGCGAAGCAGCGGCAAGACGATGTGCCAGTAGCGCTGCGGGGCGCTGGCGCCGTCGACGTGCGAGGCCTCCAACACGTCGGTCGGCACGGCCTGCAGGCCGGCGAGGATGGTGTAGGTGGTGAACGGCAGCGAGACGTAGATGGCGACGAACACGGCCACCCAGAACGCCGCAGTGGGATCCTTCGTCCAGGCGCGGGCTACTTCGAGGATGCCCGTGTCCACCAGCAACCGGTTGAACAAGCCCTCGTTCTGCTGCAGGCCGTAGCGGAAGACGGTGGCAGTCATGACCACGGAGCAGGCCCACGGCAGGATGATGAACAGACGCAGTAGTTTGCGTCCGCGGAACGGCTTGTTGAGGAACTGTGCCAGCAGGAGGCTGAGCAGCACCGTGACCAGCACGACGACGACCACCCACACGACGGTGTTGAGGATGATCCGCCCGATCGGGACGCCCGGGAAGGTCAGCGCGCCGGCTTGGCCGATGTAGTTGTCCAGACCGATCGGGTCTGGGCTACGGCGGATGCCGTAGTTGTTGTACTTGAAGAACGACGTGTAGATCATCAGGCCGGCCGGGTAGAGCACCACGGCGACGATGAGGATCAGGGTGGGCAGCAGCCACGGCAGGGCCCGCACCGTCTCCCATCCTTGGGAGGTCTTGCGCTTCTTTGCTTTTTCCACCATCTGTGGGGTGGCCGTCAACGACACCGGCGTCGTCCCTTCTTCACGAAAGTGTTGGGTGCATGAGTGCGGGGTGGCACGGGGATCCCGAGCCACCCCGCAGCGTCATGCTGGAGATCAGCCCTGAGCGGCGACCTGAGCCTCGATCTGCTCGAGGACAGTGGCCGGATCCTCAGTGCCAACCTTGAAGGCGTTGGCCTTCAGGGCGGCCTGGAGGGCATCCCACTGCGGGTTGGAAACCGGCTGGAACTTCACGATGTCCATGGCGTCGAGGAACGCCTTGTCGGTCTCGGAAGCGTCGGCCTTGGCGGCCTCGATGGCGGTCTTCGTCACCGGGAGGAGCGCGGTGCCCTTGTACCAGGGGACGTAGAGCTCGTCGGAGTAGAAGAGGTCGAGGTAGGCAGCGGTGGCCTGCTTGCGGGCATCGTCCTTGTTGTCGAAGGCGAGGATGAAGTCGGTGACGCCGGTGGCGACGCCGGAGCCGTCCTTCGACGGGACCGGGGCGAGGGCCACGTTGACGCCCTTGGCGTTGGCATCGGCGACGACCTGGCCGTGGCCGACGGCCATGCCGAGCTTGCCTGCGGCCAGCAGGTCCGTGGTGGCCTGACGGTCGTCCTCGAGGTTCGGCTGGGTGTAGCCGGACTCGAACATCTTCTTCATCTGGGTGAAGGCTTCGACGGCGGCGTCGGAGTTGGCCTTCAGGTTCTCGCCGTCAACCCAGGTGCCACCGGCGCCCCAGAGCCACAGGGAGGACTCAACCTGGGCCTCTTCTGCGCCCAGCGGCATGCCGTAGCCCTTGACGTCGTTGCCGAGCGCAACGAGCTTCTTGGCGGCTTCTTCCATGTCGGCCCACGTCTTGGGGGCCTCGGCGATGCCGGCCTGCTCGAAGAGGTCGGTGTTGTAGACCAGCATGCGGGCGGACGCGATGTCCGGAGCGGCCCACTGGGTGCCGTCGGCGCCCTTGCCGTTGTCCATGAGGCCGGGCTCGATGTTGGCGAGGGTCTCATCGCTGAGCAGCTCGTCGATCGGGTACAGGAGGCCGGCTTCGGCGGACGACGCGAAGGCGTTGTCGTTCAGGATGTCGGGAAGGTCGTTGGCCTGGATGCGCTGCTGGACGGCGTCGGCGAAGTTGTCCCAGCCGAGGATCTGCAGCTCGACCTTGACCTTGGGGTAGGTCTCGTTGAACTTGGCGGTGATCCGATCCCAGTCGGCCTGCGAGGTGTCCCCGTACGACGGGGCGAGGATCTTGATGGTGGTTTCGAGATCGCCAGCAGCGGCGGTGCCGCCCGAGCTAGGGGTCTCGTCGCCGCCACAGGCCGCAAGGGCCAGAGCGCTGACCAGCGCCACTGCGCTGAGCTTGATGACACGCTTCACGTGTTTTCCTTCCGATATGGGTAAGGGCCAACCGTCCTTGGTTGTTGCCGTAATACTAGGAAGCCGTAGGCGACCATGCCACCGGCGGCGCCGTGTCGTGACCAAGTTGTTATCGTTAACAGGCATTCGCGCACAGGTCTTGCGCGATTGGGCTCGGGAATGACCCTTGAGCGTGCTAGAAGCCCAGTCGATTGAGGTGCTTGGAATCGCGCTGCCATTCCTTCATCACCTTGACGTGCAGGTTCAGGTGCACCCGGGTGCCGAGGAGGCGGTTGATCTGCTCGCGGGCCGCCGTGCCGATCTCACGCAGGCGCGCGCCCTGATGGCCGATGATGATGCCCTTCTGCGATTCGCGCTCCACCACGATCGACGCGTAGACGTCGGTGAGCGGCTTGTCCTCGGGGCGGTCCTCCCGCGGGAGGATCTCGTCGATCATGACGGCGATGCTGTGAGGCAGTTCGTCGCGCACGCCCTCGAGCGCCGCCTCTCGGATGAGCTCTGCGATGAGCGTCTCCTCAGGCTCGTCGGTGATTTCGCCGTCGGGGTAGTACACCGGCCCCTCGGGCAGCAGGCTCAGCAGCACGTCGCGCACGACGTCGACCTGCTCCCCCGCCGTCGCTGATACGGGAATCACCTCGGCCCACTCGATGCCGAGCTCCTCGGCCAACGCGGCCACGTCCACCAAGTGCGACAGTTGTCGCTCCTTCGACACGAGGTCGGTCTTCGTGGCCAGCGCGATGAGGGTGGGCTTGTTGTTGAGCTTGGCGATCTCGCCGATGATGAACTTGTCGCCGGGGCCGATCCGCTGGTCGCACGGGAGGCACACGCCCACCACGTCGACCTCGCCCCACGTCTCGAAGACCAGCGCGTTGAGTCGCTGCCCCAGCAGCGTCC
>DYZF01000056.1 GCA_020741375.1 Tessaracoccus flavescens | reverse complement strand
TCACTCCGATGCCAAGGTCGGCCGGCGCTGGCACCGTCGTGTGCACTTCCTTCATCGCTCCAGCTCGGCGCGCCAGCTCATGCACCTCAAAAACAAGGGGTGAGCGGCGATCCGGATGGTGATGCACGGGTGACACGTCGGATTCCCTTCGTAAGCCGTCCATGATCTCGTCATGACCGACCGCCAACTCTACCGTTCAGCCCCGCGTTGGCCAAATCTCAGGCGGCGGGCCGGCTAGCTGGTGCGCTGACGTTCCTTGATGGCCGCCAACACGTTGTCGGGCACGTAACGGGCCACGTCGCCGCCGAGACGAACCACCTGACGGATGATGGTGGACGAGAGCGTCACGTGATCGCGGGCGGCCGGCAGCAACACCGTCTCGATGCCGCCCATCTCCTCGTTCATGTGGGCCATCTGCAGCTCGAAATCGAAGTCGGCACCGAAACGCAGGCCCTTGACGACGGCGGGGATGCCGCGGTCGTTGCAGAAGTCCACCAGTAGGCCCTCCATGGCCTCGACTGTGATGTTGTCGAGATCCGCCGTGGCGCCCTTCACAAGCTCAACGCGCTCGTCGAAGGAGAACATGTACTGCTTGGTGGAGTTGTTGCCGATCGCGACGACGACCTCCCCGAAGAGCGCGTGGGCGCGACGGATGATGTCGAGGTGGCCGACGGTGATCGGATCGAACGATCCGGGGCACAGAACCTTCATTGGTGTCCTTAGTCCACAGAGCCGAAGTACAAGGTGGTCTCACCGTACTTGCGAGACCACGTATCGGTGAACGATGCGGGCCATTCCGGCGCCCGGTCGCGCGATGACCGCTCGACGACCACCAAACCCCGCGGCGCGATCCGCGCCCCGGCTAGCCCGGCGAGCAGGAGTTCCACCTCATCTGTGGCGATCTCGTACGGCGGGTCCATGAAGATGATGTCGAACTGCTCCCATGGCGATTCCACGACTGCTTGAGCCTTCTCAGCCCGCACCGTGGCGGACAAGCCAGTGCTGCGCGCATTGTCCTGGATCAGTTTCGCCGTCGGCTTGTCCAGTTCGACGAGCAGGACCGGCCCCGCGCCGCGGCTGGCGGCCTCGAGCCCCACAGCACCAGAGCCCGCGTAGAGATCCAGGAAGGACACCCCGGCCAACTGCTTGTCTGATTCCTCATCGGCGGTGCCGAGCCAGCTGACCAGCGCTGAGAACAGCGCCTCGCGCGTGCGATCAGTGGTGGGCCGGGTGTGGGCACCCTTCGGGGTGGCGAGGCGCTTGCCCTTGGCAGCGCCCGCGATGATCCGGCTCACGTCTTCTCCATCCACTCGCCCGCCGCAACCTCCTCGGCTTTGGCCATCAGATCAGCCAGTAGCGGATCCGACGCGGCGCGCTCGTCGTCGATCACTTGTTCGGCCAGCACCTTAGCGCGGCGGATGAGGTCTGCGTCAGCTACCGCTCGCAGTAGTTTGAGCGATCCGCGGCCCGACTGGGCTGCCCCCAGCACGTCGCCCTCGCGGCGCAGGGTGAGATCCAGCTCGGCCAACTCAAAGCCGTCCGTCGTGGCGGCCATGGCGCCGAGCCTGGTGTCCGCATCCGGGTTGTCGACCACCGGAGCCAACAGCAGGCACAGACCGGGGTGCGATCCTCGGCCAATGCGCCCTCGAAGCTGGTGCAGCTGGGACAGGCCGAACCTGTCTGCATCCATGACCACCATCACCGACGCATTGGGGACGTCCACACCCACCTCGATGACGGTGGTGGCCACCAGAACGTCGAGCTTCCCGGACGCGAAAGCCGCCATCGTCTCGTCGCGCTCTGCCACCGGCTGCTTGCCGTGCACCGCCCCCAGCCGCAGCCCCTTGAGGGGACCACTGGCCAACATCGGCACAAGTTCCTCGACGGCGGCGATGGTGCGCTTCTCCCCCTCCTCGGAGACGCTCGCCTCCGACGCGTTGATGGCAGGACACACGATGAAGGCCTGCCGGCCCGCGGCCACCTCCTCGCGGATGCGCTCCCATGCCCGATCAACCCAGTGCGGGTTCTGCCGAGTGTTGACGAAGACCGTCTGCACGGGCGCCCGTCCCGCCGGACGCTCCCGCAACTCGCTCACCTCAAGGTCGCCGAACACGGTCATGGCGATGGAGCGCGGAATGGGCGTTGCGGTCATGACGAGCGTGTGCGGCTTCTGCTGCGCCTTCGCCGAGAGGGCGGCGCGCTGTTCCACGCCGAAGCGGTGCTGTTCGTCCACGACGACGAGGCCGAGGTCGAAGAAGGTCACCGGATCCGACAGCAACGCATGCGTGCCGATCACGATCCCAGCGTCTCCGGTGAGGATGTCGTTGAGGGCCTCGCGCTTGCCCGCCGTCGAGCGGCTCCCGGTGAGCAGGACGACGCCCGTGGCGTCCGGGTGGGCGCCGAGCTTTCGCCCCTCCCCCAGATCTCCCAGCAGCGTGGTGATCGTCTTGTAATGCTGCTTGGCGAGCACTTCGGTGGGCGCCAGCAGCACGGCCTGTCCGCCGGCGTCGACCACGGCCAGCATGGCCCGCAGCGCCACGAGAGTCTTGCCGGAGCCCACCTCGCCTTGGAGCAGGCGGTTCATCGGCGACGTGCCGGCCAACTCCTCGAAGACCGTCTCGCCGATGGACTGCTGACCGGCCGTAAGGGTGAAGGGAAGCCGCTCGTCGAAGGCGGCGAGCAGCCCATCGGCCCGTCGGGGGCGCGGGGTGGCCACTTGGTGAGCCTGCTCGCGCCGTCGATGCGCCATCGCCAACTGGATGCCGAACGCCTCATCGAAACGCAGCCGCTCAACCCCATGCCGTGCGTTGTCCACCTCGATGGGTTCGTGCACCTCGGACAGCGCCAGCTCCAGCGGCAGGACTCCGGCCGCATTGACCACCCATTCGGGCAGAGTGTCGCCGCGCAGCGTGGGTAGCACCATCTGGATGGAATCACCGATCACCCAGGTGGGCAGCTTGCCCGACGCCGGGTAGAGCGGCACCATCGTGGCCCGCTGCACCTGCCGTTGCATCGCATCGCGGACCGCCGCCTTACCGCCAGTGATCCTGGCGCCGTCGAGGATGACGAAATCTGGGTGGGTGAGTTGGAACTGATCGTTGAAGGCGCCCACCTTGCCGACGAAGATGCCGCGGTTGCCGGGCGCCAACTGGCCCAGCCAGAAGTTGAGGATGTGTTCCTTCTTGGAGAAGAACGACGCGGTGACCGTGCCGCGACCGTCGGTGAGCGTTGCAGTGACCCGCCCAGTGCCGCGCGTCCAGAACCGCTCGGAGCGCTTGACGGTGGCGATGACGGCAACATCGTCGCCCACGCGCAGGGTGCCGAAATCAGTGCCTTCGGTGCCCGAAATGTAGCGACGGGGCACGTGGCGGACCAGATCGTCGACGGTGACGAGGCCCAGCTTGGCGAACTCGGCCGCCGTCTTGCCCCCGACGACGTCCACCAGCCTGCGGCCGAGCTCACGATAGATCGGGGTACGCCAAGTGGACATGGGAGAGACCCTACCGGGTGCCAATGACAGAACCGGCGGCCCGCTACTGCGGACCGCCGGTTCTCAGCTTTGTGTTGCCGAACTTAACGCGCGACCTTGCCGGCCTTGAGGCAGGAGGTGCACACGTTGACGCGCTGCGGCGCACCGTTGATGGTGGCGCGAACGCGCTGGATGTTCGGGTTCCAGCGACGGTTGGTCTTCTTCTTCGACCAAGGCACGTTGTGACCGAAGCCGGGACCCTTGGCGCAAACGTCACACTTGGCAGCCATTGGAATCTCCTTGTTGAATGTCTGTGCCCAGGCCGAGGCCTGGATGTTCATGGGGCGCCCGCCGAAGCAGGCAACCGCACAATGTTAACCCCTAGCGCGTCGGATGACCAAACCGGTCACCGGCGACGGCGGCGGTTCTGCTTCCGCTCCCCACCGTCGGCCGGCGCCTGCGAATCGACCGGCTCCTCGAAGCGAAGGTAACCGGCGCCCTTGCAGTGCTCGCACTCCTCGGTGAACGCCTCCTGGAGGCCGGTACCGATGCGCTTGCGGGTCATCTGTACGAGGCCGAGGCTGGTGACCTCCGCCACTTGGTGGCGGGTGCGGTCGCGGCCCAGGCACTCGACGAGGCGACGCAGCAGCAGTTCGCGGTTGCTGGGCAGCACCATGTCGATGAAGTCGATGACGATGATGCCGCCGAGATCACGCAGGCGAAGCTGGCGGACGATCTCCTCAGCGGCTTCCAGGTTGTTCTCGGTGACCGTGGCCTCAAGGTTGCCGCCGGCGCCGGTGAAGCGACCGGTGTTGACGTCGATGACCGTCATGGCCTCGGTGCGGTCGATGATCAGCGAACCGCCCGACGGCAGGTACACCTTACGATCCAGCGCCTTGGCGATCTGATCGTCGATCTTGAACTCGTCGAAGACGTCGCCCTCTTCGCTGCCCTCGAAGCGCTCCATGCGCTCGGCCAGGTGGGGCGCCACGTGGGAGACGTAGCCGTTGATGGCGTCCCACACGTCGTCGCCCTGAACGATCAGCTTGCCGAAATCTTCGGTGAAGAGATCGCGAACGATGCGCAGCGTGAGGTCTGGCTCGGAGTAGAGCGCCTGCGGAGCGCTGCCCGTCTTGGACTTCTTCTCGATGACTTCCCACTGAGCCTTGAGGCGGTTGACGTCGCGGACCAACTCCTCCTCGCTCGCGCCTTCGGCCGCAGTGCGGACGATGACGGACTCGTCGTCGGAGATGAGATCCCCGAGCACCGTGCGGAGACGGTTGCGCTCGATGTCCGGGAGCTTGCGGGAGATGCCGCTCAGGTGGCCCCCCGGCGAGTACACGATGTAGCGGCCGGGCAGGGAGATGTGGCTGGTGAGGCGCGCGCCCTTGGCCCCGACCGGATCCTTCGTCACCTGGACGAGGACGCTCTGGCCGGACTTGAGTACGTTCTCAACCTTGCGAGCTTCGCCGGTCACGCCGAAGGCTGCCCAGTCCACCTCGCCGGCGTACAGGACGGCGTTGCGGCCGCGACCGATGTCGATGAAGGCGGCTTCCATGCTCGGCAGGACGTTTTGCACCTTGCCGACGTAGATGTTGCCGATGAGGGAGGCCGCGGAGGCCTTATCGACGTAGTGCTCGACGAGGATCCCGTCCTCGACGACGGCGAGCTGCGTGTACTCCTCGCCCTGACGGATGACGAGCTTGCGGTCCACGGATTCGCGGCGAGCCAAGAACTCGGCTTCGCTCAGGATGGGCGCGCGACGGCGACCCGCGGCGCGAGACTCCTTGCGGCGCTGGCGCTTGGCCTCCATGCGGGTGGAGCCTTCGATGCCGGTGACCTCACCGTCGGAGGAGGAATCCGAAGATCCGTTCTCCCCACGGCGACGGCGACGGCGGCGGCGACGCGTGGTGCTGGTGTCGTCGCCGTCCGAGGAATCGGAGTTGTCGGTGCTGTCGTCGGACGAATCGTCGTCGGAGCCGTTGTCGTCGGCGTCATCGGACTCGTCGGAGTCGTTGTCGGAATCCGAGTCGTTGTCGCTGGAGTCCGAGTTGGATCCTCCGCGGCGACGGCGGCGCCCACCGCGGCGACGGCGGCGGCGTGCGGGGCGATCGCCCTCGTCCGATGAGTCGGAATCGCCGTTGTCGTCGTCGCCTTCGTCGTCGGAATCATCCGAGGATTCGTCGTCGGCATCGGCGTCGGCGTCCTCGGCGTCCGTGGACTCCTGGGCCTCGGCGTCGTCCGCTTCGTCCTCGGATTCGTCCTCTTCGGCCTCGTCGTCGGCGGCGATGGCGCCCGCGAGGGCAGCCAACTGGGCTTCCCTGGACTCGCTGGTGATGAAGGGGTCGGCGAGCAGCGCCTTGCGCGCT
>DYZF01000055.1 GCA_020741375.1 Tessaracoccus flavescens | reverse complement strand
TCGTGCAGGTAGTGGCGTGGGTTCTCATGTGGGCCGCGCTGATCCTCACGGTCGTCACGGGCATCGACTACCTCCGTTCCGCTTGGCGCATCCGTCAGAAGGGCCGGGCTGAGGGCATCGGCGGGTAACGTGGGGCCCACCTCTCGAGGGAAGGGCAACGCCATGGATCTGGACGAACAAGTCATCACGACGATGGCCAAGCGCTCGTTGACGCTGGCCACCTGCGAATCGCTGACAGGCGGTTGGCTCGGTGCCGCCCTGACCTCGGTGCCCGGCGCCTCGGACGTCTACCGGGGCGGCCTGATCACCTACGCGCGGGATCTCAAGAGCTCCCTCGCCGGCGTCGACGAGCAACTCGTGGCCGAGGAGGGCGTCGTGAATGAGCTGACTGCGCTGCAGATGGCGTTCGGCGCCCAGGCCCGGTGCGGCTCCAACTGGGCCATCTCCACCACGGGCGTGGCGGGGCCTTCGGAGATCGACGGCGTCAAGGTGGGCACCGTCTGGTTCGCCGTCGTGGGCCCCAAGGTGGGCATGTCGCCCGCGCCGCAGTACACGGAGCTGAAGCACTTCGAGGGGGATCGTGCGGCCATCCGTGAGGCCGCCGTCGATCACGCCTTCGAGATGCTGTTGCGCGTTCTCTGAACGCGTGTTCGCTGTGAGGGAATAGACCACAGCAGTTGAGTGTTGTATCAGTTGGCGCCGGCACGAGGCCGGCACCAGTCAGGTAGGTACAACCGTGAAGACGATTCTGATTCGTAAGGTGATGGGCGAGACGCTGCGCGAGCTGCGGGTCTCTGCCGGTATGACCCTGCGAGAGGTCTCCATGGCAAGCATGGTCTCGCTTGGTTACCTCTCAGAGATCGAACGTGGTCAGAAGGAAGCCTCCAGCGAGGTGCTCTTCTCCATCGCGTCCGCTCTCGATATTTCCCTGTCCGATCTGATGATCGCGATCAGCCGAAGGCTGGCCGCACTCGAGGCGGCACAGCGCGTGCCTCAGGTGGCCATCGCCGCCTGATCAGTCCGATCAATCCGCTGTCGGGGTGGGCACGTCGACGACGTGAACCTCCACCCCGGCGGCGCGGATCCGCCGCAGCTGTTCATCCGTGGCGCCGCTGTCCGTCACCAGAAGGTCGATGTCCTTCAGATCCACCATCTTCGCCAGGGTCACTAGGCCGATCTTGGATGAATCGATGGCGGCGATCACACGCTGCGCACGTTCGATCATGAAGTGATTGGTACGCGCCTCCACCTCGTCATGCGTGGTGAGTCCACCGTCGACGGTGATGCCATCCGCCCCGACGACGGCCGTGCCGACGTTGACGAGCTTCATGGTGGTCTCGGCCAGCGAGCCCACGAGTTCCAGCGAACTCGAGCGCAGGACGCCTCCGGCGATGAGCACGCGGGATTGCCCCTGCTCCGCCGCCTCGAGGCCGATGCTGAGCGAGTTGGTGATGATGGTCAAGTCATCGCGATGCTTGAGCGCGCGCAGGACTTCCGCTGTCGTGGTGCCGCCGGTGAGGCCGATGGCGTGCTTGCCGGCGGGGATGAGCGTGGCCACGTGCACCGCTATGCGCTGCTTGGCGTCGTGGTGGCGGCCGCCGCGCAGCCGGACGGGGATCTCATGTGTGCCGCGGGCCGGACCAGCGCCGCCGTGAGTCCGCTCGAGCAGACCCTGAGAGGCGAGTTGCGCCACATCGCGGCGGATGGTGGCCGCCGACGCGCCGAGCTTGTCCGCCAAGTACGTCAGCGATAGCTGTCCGTGCTCATTGAGCAGGGCGAGGAGCGCGACCATGCGATCCGATCGCTTGAAGGACGAGGATCCGGGCGCGTTCATTGTTTCCTCCAGGCATGTTCATCTGCGCTGACTTTCTGCACGCTTAGACTACGCCCATCCTCCTCAATCGCTCAATTCCCGCTCATCTTGTGATCAAGTTCGGTGAGTAGGTGTGGGGGAGTACCGTGTCCGCGTGCGCGAAGTTGAGCTCTGGCAGCGATTGACGGAGGTGTTGCCGGACGGCTACGCCCCGTCGTGGGCCGATCAGGTCGTCCTGGAGGACGTCGGATCCCGCACCGTGCGCGAGGCACTCGCCGCCGGGGTCCCCTGCAAGCGGATCTGGCGGGCGGTCTGGAAGCAACTGGAGCTTCCCGAAACACTTCGTTGACGCTGGCGTGTCGGAGTTGAATCGAACGAGTGTTCGGTAGGCTGTGCCTAGTTCTCCACAGGGACGACGTCGGATGAAAAATTGTCAGACGTTCTTCCTAGAGTGATAACAAGCTTGAACGTTTCCTGGCCCTCGGGCCAGTTCTGGAAGGAAAACCATGGCCGTTGCGGACCGCACGAAGGCGCTCGAGGCAGCGCTTGCCCAGATTGAGAAGGCCCATGGCAAGGGCTCTGTGATGCGGCTGGGTGAGGATTCTCGCCTGCCGATCGATGTCATCGCCACAGGCTCCGTCGCATTGGATGTCGCGCTCGGCATCGGCGGCCTGCCGCGCGGTCGCGTCGTGGAGATCTATGGCCCGGAGTCCAGTGGTAAGACCACCGTGGCCCTCCACGCCATCGCCAACGCTCAACGCGACGGTGGCATCTGCGCGTTCATCGACGCGGAGCACGCTCTGGATCCCGATTACGCCCAAAAGCTCGGCGTCAACACCGACGAGCTCCTCGTCTCCCAGCCGGACAACGGCGAGCAGGCGCTGGAAATCGCCGACACGCTGGTGCGTTCCGGCGCGCTGTCCCTCATCGTAATCGACTCGGTGGCGGCCCTGACGCCGCGTGCCGAGATCGAGGGCGAGATGGGTGATTCCCACGTGGGTCTCCAGGCGCGCCTGATGAGCCAGGCGCTTCGCAAGATGACCGGCGCCCTCAAGTCGTCCAACACCACCGCCATCTTCATCAACCAGTTGCGCGAGAAGATCGGCGTCATGTTCGGCAGCCCGGAAACCACCACCGGTGGCCGGGCGCTCAAGTTCTACTCATCCGTGCGTTTGGACGTGCGTCGCATCGAGACGCTGAAGGACGGCACGGAGATGGTCGGCAACCGCACCCGCGTCAAGGTGGTCAAGAACAAGGTGGCCCCGCCCTTCAAGCAGGCCGAGTTCGACATCATCTACGGAGAGGGGATCTCCCGCGAGGGCAGCCTGATCGACA
>DYZF01000054.1 GCA_020741375.1 Tessaracoccus flavescens | reverse complement strand
AGGCGTCCGCTGAGTTCTGCAGAGTCGAGGGTTGTGTGGTCATCAACAATCGCGCTCATAGATGCGATTCGATCAACAAAAACCGTGACTGTCTAGGCAGGGAAGGCTACCCTGACAAGCACCCATACAGTCCAAGGAGGACCCATGAGCGAGGACTTCGTCCCCGGCCCGACCGGCGAAACCTACATCGATGAAGAGGTCAACGAATCGGGCGATGCCCCCGAATCGAACGAAGAGTTCGCCCACGGCGCCGACGGCGCGGTGCCGGAGGACAAGATCGAGACCAGCATCACGCACGAGCAGACCGCACCGACGGAGCAGCTGCCCTGATCCGTCGCTGAACGCAACAACGCCACCGGTTCCCACCGGTGACGTTGTGCTGTTGCGACGTCCGCTAGATCTGGTCCAGCGCCTGTGCGATGTCGGCGATGATGTCGTCGGCGTGCTCAATGCCGACGGACAAGCGCACCATCTCGGCCGGGACGCCGGCGCCGACGAGCTCCTCATCGGAGAGCTGCGAGTGGGTTGTCGACGCGTTGTGGATGGCCAGCGACTTCACGTCGCCGATGTTGGCGAGGTGGCTGAAGAGCTTCAACGACTCCACCACCTTCTGGCCCGCCTCGCGGCCGCCTTCGACGCCGAACGAGACCAAACCACCGAAGCCGCCCTTGAGGATTCGCTTGGCCACCTCGTGGCTGTCGCTGGATTCGAGGCCCGGGTAGTTCACCCACGCAACCTTGGGATGGTTCACCAGGAACTCAGCCACCTTCGCGGCGTTCTCGCTGTGCCGCTCCATGCGCAGGTGCAGGGTCTCGATGCCCTGCAGCAGGAGGAACGAGTTGAATGGCGCGATCGCGGCGCCGGTGTTGCGCAGCAGCACGGTGCGGGCACGGATAATGTAGGCGGCCTCGCCGACGGCGTCGGTCCACACCACGCCGTGGTAGGCGGCGTCCGGCTTGGTGAGGCCGGGGAAACGCTCGCTGTGGGCGGCCCAGTCGAACTTGCCGGAATCGACGATGATGCCGCCCAGAGTGGTTCCGTGACCACCCAGGTACTTGGTGCCGGAGTGCACCGCCACGTCGACCCCATGATCGAAGACGCGGGTGAGGTAGGGCGTCGGGACGGTGTTGTCGACGATGAACGGCAGACCGAGTTCGTGCGCGGCCGCCGACCACGCGTCGAGATCGATGACGTTGAGGGCTGGGTTGCCAACGGTCTCGCCGAACACGAGCTTGGTCTTCTCGTCCACCACCGACGCGAGGTCCTCGGGCTTCGACGGATCGACGAAGCGCGCCTCAATGCCGAACTGCTCCAGCGTGTGGGCGAACAGGGCGTAGGTGCCGCCGTAGAGCGTCGAGAGGGCAACGATGTTGTCACCGGCATACGTGAGGTTCAGGACGGCGTACGTGACGGCGGACGCCCCGGACGCGACTGCGAGGGCCCCGACGCCACCTTCGAGGGCGTTGACGCGGGTCTCGAGCACCGACTGCGTGGGGTTCATGATCCGCGTGTAGATGTTGCCGGGCGTGCGCAGCGCGAAGAGGTCTGCAGCGTGCTGGGCGTCGTCGAAGACGTAGCTCGAGGTCTGGTAGATCGGGACGGCGCGCGCGTTGGTGGCGCTGTCCGGGGTTTCCTGACCGGCATGGACCGCGACGGTCTCTGGGCGGTGGTTCATGAGTTCTCCCTTGAATTCCTTGATCGGTTGCACTGCTCAACCTGCCCGACCGCGGAAAGATTCCCGGCTGAACGAGAAAAATCTGGCAACTTCCGGACCTGCCTGTTGCCGTCGCTAGGCTCAGGGAAGCGTCAATCAGGAAGCCCCCGTGAGTCTGTTAGAAACCGTCAGCGCCCAGGTGCCCTGGTATTCGATCCTGCCCTTCGCGGTGATGCTGGCGTGCATCGCCGTCCTCCCCCTGATTCCGAAGACGGCGCACCTGTGGGAACGGCACTCGACGCAGCTCATAGTGTCGCTGGCACTGGGCGTCCCGGTAGCGATCTGGATGTGGAATCTGCTGGGGCACACGTCGGTGACGCACGCCGTGTTCGAGTACTTCCAGTTCATCATGTTGCTGTTCGCGCTCTTCACGGTGAGCGGCGGCATTTACATCGGCGGCGACATCAAGGCAAGCCCGCGCAACAACCTGATCATTCTTGCCATCGGTGGCGTGATCGCGTCCTTCATCGGCACCACCGGCGCGGCGATGCTGCTGATCCGTCCGCTGCTGCGCACGAACCGGCAGCGCAAGTTTCGGGCGCACACCGTCGTCTTCTTCATCTACGTTGTCGCCAACTGCGGCGGGCTGCTGACGCCGCTGGGCGATCCCCCGCTGTTCATGGGCTACCTGCGAGGTGTGCCGTTTGAGTGGACCTTCAACCTGCTGCCCGAATGGCTGTTCGTCAACGCGTTGACCCTCATCACCTACTTCGGTTTGGACCATCTGCGCTACTCGCAGGAGCGTCCCGAAGCGCTGCAGCGCGACGAATCACAGGTGGATCCCATCCGCGTCCACGGCAAGCTGAACTTCCTGTTCCTGGCCGTCATCATCGCGGCGGTCGCGCTCAACGTTCCCTCCCTCGACCTGCACGCGATCGACGCGGGACATGCGACGGCGGCGTCGTGGATCCCCTGGCGCGAGCTGCTGTTCATCGCGGCATGCCTCGGCTCCTATTTCTTGGGCGACCGCTGGGCGCGCAAGACCGGCA
>DYZF01000053.1 GCA_020741375.1 Tessaracoccus flavescens | reverse complement strand
GGGCATCGACTGCGACGACTCGCGGCGCCTCGAGGGCTGCCTCATCGCCATGGGCCGGGCGGGCCTCCAGCAGCACATCCAACGCGTGCGCTCGGAGGTGACGACGCCGTCGGGCCATGACGCCGCCGTCGCGCTCCTCGCCGACAGGGAGAACCGTCCGACGGCGATCGTCGCGGTCACCGACGAGGTCGCGATGGGGGCGATCCTCGCCTGCTCGCGCCTCGGCCTCCGGGTTCCCGACGACGTGAGCATCGTCGGCATCGACGACCACCCGCACGCGCAGTTGTTCAACCTGACGACGGTGCGGCAGGAGCCCGTTGCGCAAGGGCGAGCCGGTGCGGATCTGTTACTGCGGCACCTCGACGATCCCGAGACGCCCAGCATCCAGATCACCGAGGAGATCGGGCTCGTCGTCCGCGCCAGCAGCGCTCCCCCCGTCGGAGCACCGCGGCTGACCCACCGCGCCACGAACGGCGACGGCTACTCGCTGCGCAGAGCCTCCACGGGATCCTTGCGCGAGGCGGACGTGGCCGGCATCAGGCCCGCCAGTGAGGTCAGCCCCATGCTGATCAGCACCAGGACGACGGCGGCCTGCCACGGCAGGATCGCCACGTTCGGCACGTCGAAGCGAGCCTCGACGATGGCGTTGGCGGGGATCGTGATGAGAGCAGTAATCACCACGCCCAGGAGGCCGGCGACGAAGCCGACGATGAGGGTCTCCGCGTTGAACACGCGGCGGATGTCGCGCTTGCTGGCGCCGACGGCGCGCAGGATGCCGATCTCCTTCTTACGTTCCAGCACCGAGATGTAGGTGATGACGCCGATCATGATCGAGCTCACGATGAGGGAGATGGCGACGAACGCGATCAGCACGTAACTGATGGTGTTGATGATGTCCGTCACAGACGCCATCAGGGCGCCGACAAGATCTGTGTAGGTGATGACCTGACCCTCGCGGCCCGCCTCCCGGGCGCGATCGTTGTAGTCGTCGAGCAGCTGGGTGACCTCGGCCTTGGACTCGAAATCGATCGGGTAGATGTTGATCAGCGACGGCGAATCCGGCGACGCGTAGCCGAGCGTGCGCATGTTGGCCTCGTATGTCGTCGCACGCGTGGAGGCCATCGACATCAGCAGCTGGGTGAGCTCTTCTTGCGTCTTGTTGAGCTTGAAGGCGGCCATGAACGCGTCCTGATCGATGCTGACGGCGTTCTGAAGGTTGGCGGCCATGGAGCTCATGGTGGATTCCATGGCGCCGCCCAGCTGGGTGGCGAGCGTCGAGGACAGTTGGCTGGAGACGTCGGCCATGTAGATCCGCATGACCTGTTCCATGTAGGTGCCGAGCTCGGCTTGGAGCTGCTGCGCCAGTTGCTGCTGCATCGCTTCCATGTCGATGGAGCTGGCCGCGGCGGCCATGGCGTCCTCGATCGCCTGCTGTTGCTGCTCGGCGAGGTACAGCTGGACGTTGCCGACGACGTCGGCCGGGTCCAGCTCTCGTTCGGCCGCCCAGGCTAAGTAGTCGGCGAGTTGTTGTTCGATGGCCTCCCTGTCAATCTCCAGTTCCTCCGTGGCGGCCGTGATGACGGCGTCGCCCTCGTCGGAGGCGAAGAACGCGGGCACCGTGACCGCGAGGTCCGTGGGATCGAGCTGGTTCGCGACGGCGTAGGCGGTGTAAGCCTCGACGAATCCGGGCGCGAGCGCGAGCACCTGCTCCGGGTCGAGCTCGGGCAACTCGGCCCCGGGGAGCGTCGGCGTCTGCGTCAGATCGGTGAGGTCCGGCATCGCCGGCATGAGGCTGGCGGGGTCGAAGCTGTCCATGAGCCCACTCAGATCCAGCGGCGGCATCTTGGACGGATCGATATCGATGCCGGACATGTCGAGGTCGAGATCGAGTCCGCTCAGATCCGGCTGCAACATGGATTCGTCCACCTTGAAGGCGTCGGTGATGGCCTCCTCATCAATGGTGAACAGCGACGTCATGTCTAACTCGTTGGACTGGTCTGGCCGCTCGGAGAAGGGGCGGCCGGTGAAGACGTTGGTGCCCGGCGAATCGAGCTGTTCCTGCACGATGTCGGTGCCCGCGGCGTAGCTCATCAGCTGCTGCGTCAGCGCCGGCGTGTAGTAGATACCTGGGCTGAGGGTGGCGTTGCCGTCGCCGGTGGGATGCGCGATGCCGACGATCTTCAGCGGCATGCCCGCGCGGATGAGGCCCTCGACGTGGGTGTCGTCCTCGCTGCGGTCTGTCCAGACGTCGAAGTCTGCGTCGTACGCGTAGTAATCGGTGGGGTTCACCACTCGGAATGTGACGCCCATGATCTCGTCGTAGGTGAAGCTGTGGGTCTCGTCGGAAGTCTCGATGTCCTCCTCCGCCATCATCTTGCGGATCATTTCGTCGAGCTCAGCCGGATCGAGCAGGCCCATGGCGTAGAGGCCGAGGTCGCTGAACCCGCCGGAGCCGGTCAGGACGACGACAGCCTCGTCCGGCTGGGTGGGCCAGCGTCCGCGGACAACGTCGTACTGCTCCTCCACCAAGGCCGTGTCGCCGACGAGTTCGGAGAACACCGACGTGCGCATCCCGGCTGCCCTGGAACTGGAACCGGGCGACTGCGCAAAGCCCAACGCCGCGAGCGAGGAATCAGGGTTCACCTGGCGGGGGCCGTCGGCGAGGCTACTCGCGTAGATGTGCGGGGTGACGTCGTAGGAGTACTCGACGGCGTTGACGTAGGAATCGATGCCGCCGCCGTTGTCGTCGAGGAAATGCTTGAGTGATTTGAGGTCGTTGGTGCCGACGCTGGAGAACATGTTCTGCACGAGCGGCACCTCATGTACTTCCTCAGCGCCGCTGGTTTCCGCGTTCCCCGACGCCTCCTCCATGAGGCCGGACGAGGCGGCCAACATCGTCGTCAGATCGAAGCCCTGACTCTGGATGGTCAGCGGGTATTGCGAGAGGGTGTCTTCCTCGATGCTCTTGATGTAGGCGTTGACGCCGTTGGTGAGCGCGAGGATGGCGGCGATGCCGATGATGCCGATGCTTCCCGCGAACGAGGTCGTCAGCGTGCGGCCCTTCTTGGTCATCAGGTTGTTGAATGACAACGCGATGGCCGTGAGGAAGCCCATGCTGGTGCGCCGGACGCGATCCTCCTCTTCAAGGTCCGTCGAGCGCGGTTGGAAAGGGTTCGTGTCCTCGACGACCCTGCCGTCGCTGAGGTGCACAATGCGGGTGGCGTACTCCTCAGCCAGCTCCGGGTTGTGGGTGACCATGACCACCAGCCGGTCCTTGGCGATGCTGGTGAGCAGGCCCATGATCTGCACGCTGGTGGTGGAATCGAGCGCGCCGGTGGGCTCGTCGGCCAACAGGATTTCGGGGTCGTTGATGAGCGCTCGCGCGATCGCCACCCGCTGCATCTGGCCGCCGGAGAGCTGGTTGGGGCGCTTGTGCACGTGATCGGCGAGGCCGACGTCGGCGAGGGCGGCCATGGCGCGGTCGCGGCGCTCGGCGCGGGACACCCCGGCCAAGGTGAGGGCCAGTTCGACGTTGGCGAGCACCGTCTGGTGCGGGATGAGGTTGTAGCTCTGGAAGACGAAACCGACGCGATTGTTACGGTAGGTGTCCCAGTCGCGGTCTTGGTACTGCTCGGTGGAGACGCCGTCGATGATGAGATCGCCGGAATCGTACTGATCGAGGCCACCGATGAGGTTGAGCATGGTGGTCTTGCCCGAGCCTGAGGCGCCGAGGACGGCGACGAATTCGTTGTCGCGGAAGGCGATGGAGACGTCGTCGAGCGCAACTTGGGTGAAATCGCCGGTGGTGTACGACTTGCGCACGTTGCGGAGTTCGAGCACGTCGTCCCCTCCTCCGGCTAGGCCAAACACCTCAATGATACGCGGGGGTCGGTAATGAGACGACAAAGGGGAGGGGCCGCTC
>DYZF01000052.1 GCA_020741375.1 Tessaracoccus flavescens | reverse complement strand
GACCGCCCTGCTCGGGCTCATCATCATCACGGCGTCCGCCTGCTTGGCCTTCGTCGCCCCACGGAACCTGCCAACGGTGATCACGGCGCTGACCCTGCTGGGTCTGGGCTGGTCCGCCTCGATCATCGCCTCGTCGGTGCTGCTCGGCAGCGTCGATTCGGGCGAGGTACGGGTGCCGCTGCAGGGGGCGACGGACGCGTTGATGAGCTACGGCGGCGCGGCAGCCGCGCTGCTGGCCGGCGTGCTGCTGGCGGCGCTCGGGTTCGGCGGGCTCGCCGTCGTGATGCTGCTGGTGCTGATCCCGGCTGCCGTCACCGGGTGGATCGCCCGGCCAATGGCTCGCGCCTCACACCCCGCCTAGGCGTGCTGCGGCGTGGCCTGAGCGAAGCGGAGACTCCAGCCTGCGGGCAGGTCCAGCCACAGCATCGACACCAGCGTGGTGCCGATGATCGCGCGCACCAGCCCCGCTCCAGCGCCCAAGCCGTCGACGGCGACGAACTCCACGCTCGCGCCGCGGCGCCACGGCAGATCCAGGCTCTCCGCCCCGTCGGCCTTGTGCGCCACGAACTCGGGGTGACGGCGGCACGACGGCGGATCCTCCACCGCCGCACGCACGAGCGTCACCAGCCTGGCCTTCATCCGGGGAGGCGCGGATCCGGCGATGGGCTGCGGGGCCTCCTCCGGGTCCATGGTTGAGAACAGGTCCGGCTCGGGGTCACTCTGGCCCACCACAAAATCAGTCCGGCCCGCTGGGCGCGCCGAGTCTGGGAACCCCGGGCCGGCGTCAACGGCGTTGCCGTCGCGGTACGCGGTGGCGGCCGCGCGGGCCCGCTCGTCCGCGGCCTCGTTCATGGCGTGTCCGGCATGGCCCTTGACCCATTCGAACTCCACCTGCCGGCCCTGAAGCGCCGCGTCGAGTTCCTTCATCAGGTCCACGTTGAGAACGGGCTTGCCGTCGCCCTTCTTCCAGCCCTTGCGCTTCCAGCCGGGGAGCCACTTCGTCAGCGAGTTGATGACGTACTGCGAATCGCACAAGATCCGCAGCGGCTCGTTGACGTGCGCCGTCGAGCGGAGCAGGTCCAGCACCGCCATGAGCTCGCCCATGTTGTTGGTGCCCAGCTGCCAGCCGCCGGCCGCCCACGCGTCGTCGGAGATGTACCAAGCCCATCCGGCGGGGCCAGGGTTGGACAGGGAGGAACCATCAGCGGCGGCAACGATCACGGAGGCAGCCTACCGATCGCCGGCGGGCCGCAGATAGTAATAGCTGTGGTGATCGACGAAGCTCTCGGCCGCGTAGAGCGACCGCGCCGCCTCGTTGTCGGCCTCCACCTGCAGCGCTACGAATCGCACCCCCATGGTGGCCGCCGCGTCGACGCAGGCCCGCGTGATCTGGCGCCCCAGCCCCTCCCCGCGTCTCGAAGCTGCTACTTCGACGCAACTGATGACGGCCCACTCGCCAGCGCGAGCCACGCGCCCCGACGCGACGCCGGGCACGGACAGGTAGGTGGCTCGCGCTGCGGTGGCTTCCTCCAGCACTGCCTCGTCCACCTGGCCGGCCGGCCACAACCCGACGAACCCCTCGTCTGGCCGGCTACCGACGACCACGCCGTCCATCGCCGCCGGCGTCAGATCCTCAAGCTTGGCCACCATGACGACGGTCGGCGACACCAACTCGTACCCGTCACCGAGCGCCTCTGCCACGATCGCGTCGTCCGAGACGACCTGCAGCACCGGGGCCACTCCCATCCACGTCGACGCCTCGGCGACGGCGTCGCGCCACGGCAGACCGGGGTCGCCCGAGGCGAGCACCGAGTTGGCGCGCTTGGTGGCGCCGCGCCCCTGCCGCAGCGCCCAGCCGCCCAGTCGTGCTCGGCGCACGCCGGGCCAGGTGACGTCGAGCACCCGCTGCAGGGCGTCCGGGGTGGACATGGGCAGAACGGTGCGGTTCGGCACCTTCCGAACACTGCGGATCTCCTCGCGCGGGATCCAGACGGCGGGGCGATCCTCGGGGAGCACCACCATCTGCTCGTCGTTTGACGCCACCAAGTGGCCGATGACGTCGCTGGCGCGGCCGTCGCCGTCGACGCGCCTGAGGCTGATCCGGTGGGCGTTGTCTGGCAGCTGGATGATCACCCACCCAGCCTAGTTAGTCGGCCAGGTAACCGTGCCTGCGCGCCGTGGCCACCGCACCAGTTCTGGAATCGGCCCCGAGCTTGCTGAAGGCGTGCACCAGGTGTGTCTTCACGGTGCCTTCCGAGATGAAGAGGCGCTTGGCGATCTCCCGGTTGCTGAGCCCTTCCGTCACCAATCCGAGCACGTCGATCTCCCGGGCGCTGAGCTGCGGCACGCCCTCGGAGAGCCGTTCGACGACGCGCCCCTCCAGTTCGCGGGACAAGACCAGGCGGCCGGCGGCGGCGTCCAACACCCCGGCGATGATGTCGTCCGGCTCGGCGTCTTTGAGCAGGTAGCCGGCGGCGCCGGCGAGGACGGCGCGCGCGATGTCCGAATCGTTGTCGTAGGTGGTGAGGATGAGCACGGCGGTGCCGCGTTTCCGCAGGGCGGCCGTGACGTCGACGCCGTCGAGCCCGTCGCCGAGCCGCAGGTCGCAGAGCACCACGTCCGGGTTCAGTTCCTCGGCCAAATCCAACGCCTCGTGCCCCGACGAGGCGGCACCGACAACTTCCACCTCGGGCGCGCTCGCCAAGAGCGCCGCCAGGCCGGAACGCACAACGGGATGGTCGTCGACGACCAACAGCTTGATCACCGCTCCTCCTCTGAGAGCCGCAGCGGGAGGTGCACCGAGACGGCAGTGCCACCACCCGGTTCCGATTCGATGCTGAGACCGCCACCCAGCTGAATGAGTCGGTCGCGGAGCCCCTGCAGGCCGTAGCCGCCTGCCGGGCCGGGCGACCGCAAAGCCCCCGGGTCGAAGCCCGCACCGTTGTCCACCACGTCCAGCCGCACCTGATCCTCGGCACGGGCCACTTCGACGGCGAACCTGCCGGCTCCGGAGTGGTCGCGGACGTTGCCCACGAGCCCTTGCGCCGCGCGGATCAACGCCACCTCAACGCTGGTGGCCAACCGCGGGAGATCCGGGTCGACGGTAACGGTCGCCTCAGCGCCCATCGCCGCGGCGGCCTCGTCGACGATCCTGCGCAGCGGTTCGGCCAGCCCGTCGCTGTCCTTCGGGGCCAGCGCGTAGACGACGCGGCGCGCATCCGCGAGGTTGCTCGACGCCGTCGCTTCGATCTCGTCGAGCAACCGGGCGGCCTGTTCCGGGTTGCGCTGCCCGATCCGGGCAAGGAGCACCACGGACGAGAATCCCTGCGCCAGCGTGTCGTGGATGTCTTGGGCCAGCCGCGCACGCTCGGCCAGCACCCCGGCCTGACGCTGGGCGCTGGCGGTGGCCTCCTCCGCGCGCAACACCTCCCCCAGCAGGCGGCGGTGCTCGGTGGCCTCATGCTCGAACATCAGCACGCCCCGCGACAGGCCCAAGGCCACGAGCGCCCCGACCAGCGGCCCCAACACGGCGCCGACCGTCTCGCCGCCGCTCATCGTGAGGACGGTGACGATCACGGCCAACGTCACCGCGGTCAGCAGGAGCGCGAAGATCAGCGGCAGCACCGCCCCGGCGGCCATCCACAGCGGGAACGCGATCCAGAGGAAGTCCGGCGACAGCGACATCAGAACGACGGCGCCCACCATGAGGAAGCCGATCCAGACGGCGCGGCCAGCCGCTCTGAGCCGGTCCGCGGCCAGCATGCCAACGATGAAGGTCACCACCAGCACGGCGGAGATAGGGTAGACCGCCCAGTGGGCGCCGCGGGCGGCGGCGAGCAGCACGGCCACTCCGAGCAGCCCCAACAAGAGGACGGTTTGGCCGAGCCGCAGCCACCAGGAAGCAGACCAGGCTGGCGCCTCTGGGACGCCAGCCTGAACTGAATGGATCGGGGTCACGCTCACACGGTAGCGGGGGCGTCAGCCGCCTTGATGGCGCGACGCAGAATCACGAAGAAGTAGACGAACGTGCCGGCGAGCACCATGTGCCCCAGGCCGCCGATGCCGGCCCACATGGCCGATTCGGCCAGCGGGATCTCGAGCACCTGCAGCGAGCCCTTGACGACCATCGCGCCGAAGGTGAGGCCGAGGCCGACGTGCCAGAGGGTGGCGAACAGCTTGCCGGACTTCTCCTTGATGTTGAACACCTTGGCCAGCGCCAGCACTGAGAGGAGCACGAGCGTGCCCAGCGCGAGGGCGTGGGTGTGGGCGGTGGCCAGCATGGTCTCGGTGCGCGGGAAATCGTTGAACTTGGTCAGCTCACGCCAGTAGAAACCGGAGGCGAGGCCGAGGGCGGTCCAGATGGCGGCGGCGGTGAAGAGTCGATTCAGCATGACTCACATTGTTCTAGGGGCCGTCGCCCGCCGCCTCCTCGGCTCATCCGTCCTTCGATAGAGCCGCCCGAGCCGAGGCGTAGGCGGGGCGGATCACCTCCCGCACGATGAGCTCTCGCTGATCGTGCGGGAGGAACGCGGCACGCATGGCGTTGACGGTGCACCACTCCACGTCGTCGAGGTCCCACCCGAAGGCATCGGCGAGGAGCGAGAACTCCTTCGACATCGTCGTGTCGCTCATCAGGCGGTTGTCGCAGTTGATCGTGACGTTGAACTGCAGGTCGCGCAACAGCCCGACGGGGTGCTCCGCCATGCTCGACGCGATGCCCGTCTGCAGGTTGGAGGTGGGAGCCACCTCGAGTGGGATGCGCGCGTCGCGCACGTAGGCGGCGAGCCGGCCCAGCTTGGCGCGGTCCTCCTCCACCGTGATGTCCTCCACGATCCGCACACCGTGGCCGAGGCGGTCGGCGCCGCACACCTGAACGGCCTCCCAGATCGACGGCAGACCGAACGCCTCGCCGGCGTGGATGGTGAAGAACATGTTGTTGCGCTTGAGGAAGTCGAAGGACTCGCTGAACCGCGACGGCGCGAACCCATCCTCCGCTCCCGCGATGTCGAACCCGCACACCGAATCGTCGCGGTAGTCGAGCGCCAGCTGCGCGATGTCCACCGACGGCTCTTCGTGGCGCATCGAGGTGACGATCTGGCGTGCGGTGATGTGCCGATCGAGTCCGGCCGCCTCCTTCATGCCCGAGATCAACCCGTCGCGGACGGCCTCCACCACCTGCGGCAGGGTCAGCCCACCTGCGAGGTGCTGCTTCGGGGCGTAGCGCGCCTCGGCGTAGACGACGCCGTCGAGCGCCTGATCCACCACGAACTCGTGGGCGACGCGCTGCAGCTGCTCCGTCGTCTGCATGGCCGCGACCGTGTGCGAGAAGGTTTCGAGGTAGCGAACGAGCGAGCCCGAATCGGCCGACTCGTAGAACCAGCGACGCAGATCCTCTGGGTTGGCGGTGGGCAGCTCGTGCCCGCGGTCGCGGCAGTGCTCGATGACAGTCTCCGGGCGCAGGCCTCCGTCGAGATGATCGTGCAGGGCCACCTTCGGCAGCGGCCGCAGTTCGTCGATGTTCACGCTCGAACCTCCTTTGACCGGCCAGCCTACTGGCAGCGACCCGCCGGTATGGAAGGGTGGACTGGTGCTGTCACGACGGACTCTGATCTCCTCCACCGCCGCGGGCGCTCTCGCTCTGGTGGGATGCTCCGACGACGCCTCCCTCCCTGGGGCTCCGGCTGGGTCGCCCGCCGCCGACGATGCGTCGGGATCTCCGTCGGCAGCGTCAGCGCCGCCG
>DYZF01000051.1 GCA_020741375.1 Tessaracoccus flavescens | reverse complement strand
GGTTTCGAAACATCGAGATCGGCAGGGCTGCGACAGGGGCTACGGGTAGCCCGACTGCCACCGTGACGTACTGCATTGACCGGAGCAATGTCTCAGCCGTCTCGATTGACACCGGGGCCCCCATTGACATTGACACGACGTACAACCTGTCGGAGACCGTCACCCTGGAGAAGGGCAATGACAGTCAGTGGAGGGTTGCGCTTGTAAGGAATGAGCAGTCGCAGTGTTAATCCTTCGACTCGCCCTTGCGCTCGGTCTGCTCTTCGCGCTCTCAGCCGCGCCTGCTTCGGGTGAGGGGCGCACAGTCTGTGTGGCTCGACATCCTACTTTCGGGCATTGCCTGAGCGAACTGGTCGTGGGTGACCCTGATCGGCCAACTCTTGACGGGGTTAGTGGCGCTGCGGCGAGCGTGAACCGTCGACCCAGCGGCCCCGTGAAATGCATGTTCGGCACCAGCGAAGTGTCCTGCGGCGCAGGCACTCAGCGCTGGAGCCACGCAGCACAAGCGTGGTGCAATCCCTCCTCAGCGCAGCCCACGCCCGGCGAGACTCTCTACCGTTGCACCCGGCCCAACGGCGCGCTCGTGCCCGATGCAAACCTCACCTTCGACCGCGTGCTTACGCCGGCCGAGGCGGCGCCCACCGTGGATCCCGCGGCTGTCGCGCGCAAGATCCTCACCCAAATCCAGCTTGAGGCCATCGACATCGGCATCCATCCCCGGGGCGACAGCACGCGGCGCATGGGCTACGTCGGCTGGAACACCTGGCTGTGGGCCGACTCCCCGGACTCACGTCAGTGGGGGAGCGTCTCGTCGTCGCTGGCCGAGGGCGGAGTCACTGTCAGCCTCACCGCCACGGCGACCTCGGTCCACTGGGACATGGGCGACGGAACGAGTTTCACCTGCGACGCCGGCACACCGTGGAGCGAGGCGCGCACGGGCGGGAAGAACGTGAAGTCGCCGGACTGCGGCCACGTCTACACCAAACAGGGCACCTACACGGTGTCCGCCACCACCGAGTGGGACGTCCAGTGGCAGGGAGGCGGAGCGTCGGGGACCATCCCGTTCTCGCTGACCCGGACGGCTGACGTGATGGTGGGTGAGTTGCAGTCGGTGGTCACTGGATGAGCGACGTGATCCCTAGGCGCGCCCACGAAAGAAGCACGGACGGCCTGAAGCATCAGCGCCGTGGCGAGCGTGGGTTGAGTCTCGCTGGCCGTGACGAGCGTTGGCTGGCCCCCAGCCGCCGTGCCGAGCGCGGGCTCAGTCTCGGCCGCCGTGCGGAGCGCGGGCTGAGCCTCTCTGTGTGGACCGCCGTCGCGTTGCCTGCGTTCATCGTCGCCGCTGGGCTGGGCGTCGACTTCTCCGGCCACGCTGCCGCCGAGCAGAGCGCCCGGTCCATCGCGGGGCAGGCCGCGCGGGCTGGGAGCTCCGAGGTGGAACTGACCAGCAACGGGGTGCGGCTCAACGCCTCATCGGCCAAGCGCACCGCTCAACGATTCGTCGAGGCCGCGGGGTACTCCGCCGCGGTGTCGCTGCCAGGTGGAACATCCGTCGAGGTCCGAGCCAGTGGTGCGTACAAGACCCGCTTCCTCGGGTTGATCGGCATCCACTCGCTGGCCTTCGACGCCACCTCCACGGCGCGGGCGGTCACCGTCCTCGACGGTGTTGGCAGATAGGAGTCAGGCGCGACACAACTCACGGTGACTCACCACACTCGCCATGGTGTCTCGCGCTGAGACACCACACACCCACGCGCGACCGTGCATCCCCCTTCGCTCGCCCAGGCCCGGCGCGTGACCGGCGGTATCCGAACCGCCATCCCGCTAAGTTATGGGAATGCCAGATATCGTCCTCATCGCAGCCGGGTCGCCTGACCCTCGGCATGCCGAGGGCGTGGAGCGCCTCGCCGACGTGGTTCGCTCGCGCGTGCGCCTCGGCCGCGCCGTCGGCGCTTGCTACTTGGGCCACAACAGCCCAACCGCCGCCGAACTGGCTGAGGAGCTCAACCGATCCGTGATCGCCGTCCCCGTTCTGCTCGCGCCCGGCGCGCTCTCGCGGGTCGACGTGCACTCCGCTGCCCGCGACCTCGGCAACTCCGGCGCCATGGTCCGCGTCTCCCATCCGCTGGGGCCAGACCCCAAGCTGTTTGACGCCTGCGACGAACTGCTCCGCGCCGCCGGCGAAGAGCCAGACCCGGACACCACGCTCATCGTCTACTGCCAAGGGTCGCCGGACCCGGCCGATGTTGAACAGGTGGCCGGCTTGATGCAGGGCATGGCTCGCCCCGGCTGGGCCGGTTGGTCGCTCGCCGCGATGAGCGGAGGCGCAACCGTCGAAGAGGCCGTGGAACGTGCCGAGGGGGATCGCGTCGTCGCGGTGCCGCTGCTGGTCGCCGACGGCCCGAGCTTGGACGAGATGCGCCGTCGCTGCGACGCCCTCGGGGTCCGCCTCGTTCCAGGCACCCTGTCTGACACGCAGGTACTCGCCGACCTCGTCGTCGCGCGAACCAACGGCGCCTGAGCCCCAGAAATCGTCCCGTCGGGAGTCTGCCGCCGATGGTCCAGCTGATCCCCAGCCACCCACGGGAGGTAGGCTCACCCGCGTGAGTCAGTTCGGACATCTGCTTAACCTTCCGCTTCGCCACGCCGGCAAGGTCCGCGAGCTCTACACCGTCGACGACGACGGCACCGAGCGGATCCTGATGGTTGCCACCGACAACATCTCGGCCTACGACCACGTGCTCTCCACCACGATCCCCGACAAGGGCGCGATCCTCACCCAGCTCAGCCTGTGGTGGTTCGATCAACTCCGCGACCTCGTCGACAACCACGTCGTCAGCACCGATGTGCCCGACGCCGTCGCCGGCCGCGCAACCCTCGTGGAATCGCTCAACATGGTGGACGTGGAATGCGTCGCCCGCGGGTACCTCACCGGCTCGGGATGGGCGGAGTACCAGGAATCGCAGACCGTCTGCGGCGTCGAACTGCCCGCCGGCCTGCGCGACGGCGACAAGCTGCCGCACCCGATCTTCACGCCCGCCATCAAGGCGCCGCTGGGCGAGCACGACGAGAACGTCGATTTCGCCACCATCGTCGAGCTCCACGGCTCGGCGCTGGCCGAGGAACTGCGTCGCATGACGCTGGCGATCTACTCCCGCGCCGCCGACATCGCCGCCGAACGCGGCATCATCCTCGCCGACACCAAGTTCGAGTTCGGCCGCCGCGCCGACGGCACCTTGGTACTCGCCGACGAAGTGCTCACGCCCGATTCCTCCCGCTTCTGGGACGCGGAGCTGTGGGCGCCGGGGGAGTCGCTCCCGAGCTTCGACAAGCAGTACGTGCGCGATTGGCTCGCGAAGGAATCCGGCTGGGACAAGGCCTCCGACACCCCGCCGCCGGCGCTGCCCGACGACGTGGTCGCCGCCACCCGCGACCGCTACCTCGAGGCTTACCGCCGACTCACCGGCGAGGAGTTCTCCATTCGCTAGGGTCGGGGCATGGCCCTGATTGCGCTCCTCGACGGAACCCTGGTTGACCCGACGCAGCCGATCGTCCGCGGTGATGACGACGGCGTCCTCCGCGGCGACGGCGTGTTCGACGCCACGCTGGTGGTCGACGGCGTCCCCCGCGACCTCGACGAGCACATCGATCGGCTCGGCGAATCGTCGCGCATCCTGAACCTCCCCGAACCCGACGGCGACGGCTACCGTCGCGCCGTCGACGCCGTCGCCGAGGCCTTCGATTGGCAGGCCGAACACGAGGCGGTCCTGCGCCTCTTCCACACCCGCGGCCCCGCCGGCGGCGAGCCCTTCGGCTGGGTGATGCTCGCCCCGATGACGGCCAAGATGCGTAACCAGCGGGCCAACGGCGTCAAGGTTCTCCTGCTCGACCGCGGGTTCGAGGGCCCCTCGATCGCCTCGCAGCCGTGGCTGCTGCCCGGCGCCAAATCGCTCTCCTACGCCATCAACATGGCCGCCGAACGCCACGCGGCCGAGCAGGGAGCTGACGATGTCGTCTTCCACAGCCCGTCCGGCATGCTTCTCGAGGGCCCAACCTCTGGCCTCGTCGTCGACCTCGACGGCACCTTGGTGACGCCGCCGCTGGAGGGCATCCTGCGCTCCATCACCGTCGAAGAGTTGCTGCGCAAGGCACCCGACGCGGGCCTGGCCGTCGAAGTCCGGCACCTCCACCGCGACGCGCTCGCCGAAGCGCGCGGCGCCTGGCTGCTGTCGTCGGGCCGCCGAGTGGCCCGGATCACGCACGTCGACGGCCAGCCCCTCCCCACGTCGTCGCTCGACGGCGAACTCACCGCCCTCCTCGGAGCCTGATGCTCGTCCCTCCCGACGTCCGCTTCACGCAACTTCCCCTCGAAGCGCTCAAGGCACTCGACTCCGTCGCCACGGAGGCCAAGAACCTTCTCGGGGCGCGCCTCACCGTCGACCGCGACGGCGCCGAGGTGACCCTGCGCATCTCCGAAGTGGAGGCCTACGGCGGCGGCTACGACCCGGCGTCACACGCCTATCGCGGCTTGTCGCAGCGCAATCGCTCGATGTTCGGGCCGCCCGGGCACACCTACGTCTACCGACATCTGGGCCTGCACACGTGCATGAACATCGTCGTGGGCGACGAGGGCGTCCCTACCGGCATCCTGCTGCGCGCCGGCGAGATCATCGACGGCGAAGAGCCGGCCCGAGCGCGACGACTGGGGCGCGGCGTGACCCGCTCCGCCGTCGATCTGGCGGCCGGGCCGGCGAGGCTCACGGTGGCCTTGGGCATCACGCACGCCGACGACGGCCACCCGCTCGACGGCTCCACCGGCATCCTGCTGGAGCCCAGAACCGGGCCGCGACCTACGATCGTCAGTGGCCCGCGGATCGGGATCAGCAAAGCGGCCGATTTCCCGCTGCGCTTCTCGATCGCCGACGACCCCACCGTCTCCCGCTAGCCCTTCCGCAGTCGCTCGCAGCCGCGGCACGCCTCGCCGCACGGCAGGCGGAACAGTCAGCCGACCTTCAGCGACCCCAACGCCTCCGTGATCCCGTCCACTGCAGCCTGATCCCCGAGCACCGCGCCCGCCCAGAAGACGCTGAAGCCCGAGGGGAGTCCGGT
>DYZF01000050.1 GCA_020741375.1 Tessaracoccus flavescens | reverse complement strand
GACCCCTCACCTAGGAGATCTCTGTCATGAATGACAATGCAAACGACTTGGGAACCATCCCTCCGGAAGAGTTCCACCGAGTACAACAAAGCGCCGAGTTCGCGGACCTCAAGAAGACGTTCCGCTCCTTCGCGTTCCCGATGACCGCCGTCTTCTTGGCGTGGTACCTCGTCTACGTCCTAGGCTCGATCTTCGCCAAGGACCTGATGATGACGCACGTCTTCGGCAACGTCACCGTCGGCATCTTGGTTGGGCTTGGCCAGTTCGTCAGCACCTTCCTCATCACGTGGCTCTACATCCGCCACGCCAACAAGAACATCGACCCCCGCGCCAAGGCGCTTCGTGAGGATCTGGAGGCGAGCGCACGATGAACATGCTGCTTGAAACCGAGAAGCTCGGTAACCCGGTCATCAACATCGCCATCTTCGCGGCGTTCGTTATCGTCACGCTGTACGTCGTCATCCGCGTCACCCGTGGCGGCAAGAAGAAGGCTGGCGACTTCTACACCGGCGGCGCCCAGTTCGACGGCCGCCAGAACGGCTTCGCCATCGCGGGCGACTACCTCTCGGCCGCTTCGTTCCTCGGCATCGTCGGCGCCGTCGCCCTATACGGCTACGACGGCCTCCTCTACTCCGTCGGCTTCCTCGTCGCCTGGCTTGTGGCCCTCCTGCTCGTGGCTGAGCCGCTGCGCAACACCGGCAAGTACACGATGGCCGACGTGCTCAGCTTCCGTCTGCGCCAGAAGCCGGTCCGCATGGCCGCCGCCACGTCGACGCTCGCCGTGACCTTCTTCTACCTGCTGGCTCAGATGGCCGGCGCCGGCGCGCTCGTGTCGCTGCTCCTCGGCATCGAGTCCAAGCTCGGCCAGAACATCGTCATCGCCATCGTCGGCCTGCTGATGGTGGGCTACGTGCTCATCGGCGGCATGAAGGGCACCACGTGGGTTCAGATGATCAAGGCCGTCCTCCTCATTCTCGGCGCCGGCGTCATGACCGTGTGGGTGCTGGCCAAGGTTGGCTTCAACCTTTCCGGCCTCCTCGGCGAGGCCATCGCCAAGGGCGCGGCCGACGGCAGTAGCATCGATCTGCTCGCTCCGCAGGAGCGCTACACCGACCCGGTCGGCCTGGTCTCCATGGGCATCGCGCTGGTGCTCGGCGCCTCCGGCCTTCCGCACGTTCTGATGCGCTTCTACACCGTGCCCACCGCCAAGGAAGCCCGCCGCTCCGTGACCTGGGCCATCGGCCTCATCGGTGCGTTCTACCTGTTCACGATGGTGCTCGGCTACGGCGCCGGCTGGCTCGTCGGCCCTGAGGCCATCGCGAACATGCCCGGTGGCGCCAATGCCGCGGCTCCCGCCTTGGCCTTCTACCTCGGTGGCACGGTCCTGATGGCCGTCATCGCCGGTGTTGCCTTCGCCACCATCCTCGCGGTGGTCGCGGGCCTGACCATCACGGCGTCCGCCTCGTTCGCCCACGACATCTACAACTCGGTGTTGAAGGACGGCAAGGCTGACCCGGCCAAGGAGGTGCGCGTCGCTCGCATCACCTCGATCGTCATCGGCTTGGTCTCGATCGTCGGTGGCATCGCCGCCAACGGCCAGAACGTGGCGTTCCTCGTGGCGCTGGCGTTCGCGGTCGCGGCCTCGGCCAACCTGCCGTCGATCCTGTACTCGCTGTACTGGAAGAAGTTCTCAACGCGCGGCTCTGTCTGGTCCATCTACGGTGGCCTCATCACCGCCGTCGGCCTCATCATCTTCTCCCCCGCCGTCTCCGGGGCGAAGAGCTCGATGTTCCCGAACGTGGACTTCTCGTGGTTCCCGATCGATTCCCCGGCCATCGTGTCGGTGCCGGTCGGCTTCTTCCTCGGCTGGCTCGGCTCGGTCACGAAGCCTGACGGCCCGGAGGTTGCGGACGCCGCAGCCGAGATGGAGGTTCGCTCCATGACCGGTGCAGGCGCAGAGGGCGCTCTGGATCACTGATCCCCGCTCCCCCAGCACACCGTGGGCCCCGTCGATCTCGGCGGGGCCCACTGCTTTGTTCTGGGGTCACACTGCCAGCAGCAACGGCGCTGATAACGACGGCGGCCCGCCCCTATCAGGGAGCGGGCCGCCGCGTGTGCGTTGAGAGCTGGATCAGATGAGGCCCAGCTCGGTGACAGCATTGCGCTCGTCGACGAGCTCGGCAACCGAGGCGTCGATCTTGGCGCGCGAGAAGTCGTTGAGCTCAAGGCCCTGGACGATCTCGTACTTGCCGTCCTTGACGGTGCAGGGGAACGAGGAGATGAGGCCCTCGGGAACACCGTAGGAGCCGTCGGACGGAACGGCCATGGACACCCAGTCGCCCTCAGGCGTGCCGAGGACCCAGTCGCGCATGTGCTCGACGGTGGCGTTGGCGGCCGAAGCGGCCGACGACAGCCCGCGGGCCTCGATGATGGCCGCGCCGCGCTTGGCAACGGTGGGGATGAAGGTGTTCTCGATCCACTCCTGATCGCCGACAGCCTCGGCGGCCGACTGGCCGTTCACCTTGGCGTTGAAGAGATCCGGGTACTGGGTGGCCGAGTGGTTGCCCCAGATGGTCATGTGGGAGATGTCTTCCACGGAGACGCCGAGCTTGGCCGACAGCTGCGACAGGGCGCGGTTGTGGTCCAGACGGGTCAGGGCGTTGAAGCGCTCCGCCGGGATGTCGGGAGCGTTCTGCTGGGCGATCAGGGCGTTGGTGTTGGCCGGGTTACCGGTCACGAGCACCTTGACGTCGTCAGCGGCGACGTCGTTGAGGGCCTTGCCCTGAGCGGTGAAGATGGCACCGTTGGCGGAGAGCAGGTCACCGCGCTCCATGCCGGCCTTGCGCGGCATTGCGCCGACGAGCATGGCGAGGTTGACGCCGTCGAAGACCTTGTTCGGGTCGTCGCCGATCTCGATGTTGACGAGGTTGCCGAAGGCGCAGTCGTCGAGTTCCATGACGACGCCCTCGAGCGCCTTTAGAGCCGGGGTGATTTCCAGCAGTCGCAGTTCGATCGGGGTGTCACCCAGCAGCGACCCGCTGGCGATGCGGAACAGAAGGCTGTAGCAGATCTGACCTGCGGCACCGGTGACGGCGATCTTGACGGGAGCGGCATTGCTCACTTTGGGGTTCCTCTCTTCGACGTGTTCAGTCGCGGACACAGCCGACTCTACCGCCAAAGCGAGGCCTCGCTTGACCGGGTTCAGGTCAGATGAGGCGCAGCCACCACTTGGCGATCTCGATGAAGATCACTATCGCCAGCCAGACCATGAGAGCGATGGTCAGCCAGCCGTCGCGCTGCCACTTCCGCAGCTTCTCAAGCGTGGCCGGCTTGACGTACAAGTTGCCTTCCAAGATGTTCCACTGAGTCATGGACCAGAACACGAACGTCGTCGAGATGGTGACGAGGATGCACCACGGGCACAGTGCGCCGATCACGAAGGTGGACTGGTACAGCAGCCAGTAGGCGAAGATCACGCCGAGGAAGTAGATGACGTTGGCGGTGAACATGAACCACTTGGGGAAGCGGGTCTTCCACAGCGAGGCAACGGCGATCGTCATGACCACGGGTTCGGCGATGAGGCCGAGGAACGCGTTGGGGAACCCGAACACGTTCGCCTGCCAGGTGAGGCCCACCTTGGCGCAGTCAAAAATCTCATTGATTGAACACGACAGTGCCACATCGGGATCCCCGGCGAGGAGGACCGCGTCGTACGAAAGGACGAACGACGCGATGAGGCTGAGGGTGGCGAACAGCAGCATTTCCCCGAAGAGGAAATAGCGCGACCGGTCGCTGGGCGACGAGTCCTGTTCGACGGTGGGTTCAACCGTGCTCGAAGTCATGCGCTCAGACTAACGCCGCGATCAAACGGTTCTCACGATCAGGTGGCCGGCGGAACGACGAACGCGACGACGGTGATGGCGATGCCCACGAACAGAGGAACCACCACATCGATCCAGCGGCGACGCACCACCAGCAGGCCCGCGAGCTTGGCGGGAAGGATCAGCCGGAGAAAGGCCGCCAGCACCATCGCGCCGGCAAACATCAGGGCAGACCGGCGCCAATGTCCGGCGACGGCGTAGCCGACGCCCACGGCGACGGCGAGCAGCACGAGCCCCAGCGCCCACGGGCTGTCGGGATAGGAGTCGGCGGGGCGATCCGGCCTATCGGCGCGCATGCAGGGCTTCCGCCCGATCGACGACGTTGCTGAGCAACATGGCCCGGGTCATGGGCCCGACGCCTCCGGGGTTCGGGGTCACCCATGAGGCCTTGTCCCAGACATCGGGGGCGAGATCGCCAACGGTCTTGCCGTCGACCCGGCTCACGCCCACGTCCACTAACACGGCGCCCTCGCGGATCAGATCCGCGGTGATCATGCCGGGCACCCCAGCGGCCGCGACGACGATGTCGGCACGGCGCGTGTGCTCGGCCAAATCCTTGGTGCCGGTGTGACACAGGGTGACGGTGGCGTTCTCGGAGCGACGCGTCAGGATCAGCCCGAGCGGGCGGCCCACGGTGATGCCGCGGCCCACGACGCACACCTCGGCCCCACGCAGTTCCACGTCGTGGCGGCGCAGGAGTTCGACGATGCCTCGCGGGGTGCACGGGAGGGTGGCGGGCTCGTTCAGGACGAGGCGTCCGAGGTTGATGGGGTGGAGGCCGTCGGCATCCTTCTCCGGATCGATGAGGCTCAGCGCCCAGTTCTCGTCGAGGTGCTTGGGGATGGGCAACTGCACGATGTAGCCGGTGCAGGCCGGGTCGGCGTTCAGGCCTTGGATGGCGGCTTCGAGTTCCTCGGCGGAGGTGTCTTCGGGGAGCTCCACCTGAATCGAGGCGACCCCCACCTCGTCACAGTCGCGGTGCTTCATCCGCACGTAGTTCTGGCTGGCCGGGTCGCTGCCGACGAGGACGGTGGCGAGCCCTGGAATGACGCCCTCGGAGCGGAGCACGGCCACCCGCTCGGTCAACTCGGCCTTGATCGCGGCCGCGGTGGCCTTGCCGTCGAGTTTCTGCGCGGTCACGGTGCCTCCGGTCAGTGGAAGAAGTGGCGATTGCCGGTGAAGTACATGGTGATCCCCGCGGCGGTCACCGCGTCGATGACCTCCTGGTCACGCACGGAGCCGCCCGGCTGGACGATGGCGCGGACGCCTGCGTCCAACAGCACCTGGGCACCGTCGGCGAAGGGGAAGAACGCGTCGCTGGCCGCGACCGCGCCCGCCGCGCGGTCGCCCGCTCTGTCGACGGCGAGGTGGCAGGAATCCACCCGGTTGACCTGCCCCATGCCGACGCCGACGGACGCGCCGTCGTGGGCGAGGAGGATCGCGTTGGACTTGACGGCCCGCACGGCGCGCCACGCGAACTCTAGATCTGCGAGCATGGCGGCGTCGGCGGCCTCACCGGCGACGAGCTGCCAGTTGGCGACGTCGTCGCCGTCGGCGTCCAAGGAATCGGTCTCCTGCAGGAGCAGGCCGCCGTCGATCTCACGGAATTCGGTGCCACCGTTGCTGGCGCCGTCGGCGATGAGGATGCGGATGTTCTTCTTGCCCTGGAGAATCTCGACGGCGCCCTCGTCGTAGCCGGGCGCGACGATGACCTCGGTGAAGATCTCGGCCACCTGCTTGGCCATCTCGACGGTGACGATGCGGTTGGCCGCGATGACGCCGCCGAAGGCGGAGACCGGATCGCACTCGTGGGCCTTGCGGTGGGCCTCGGCGATGTCTGTCCCGATGGCGATGCCGCACGGGTTGGCATGCTTGATGATGGCGACGGCGGGCTGCGCGAAATCGTAGGCGGCGCGGCGCGCGGCGTCGGCGTCGACGTAGTTGTTGTAGCTCATCTCCTTGCCGTGGAGTTGAGTGGCATCTGCGAGGCCGGTGGTGCCGTTGCCGTTGCGGTAGACGGCGCCCTTCTGATGCGAGTTCTCGCCGTAGCGAAGATCGGCGACCTTGCGCCACGTGGAGCCGAGCCACGCCGGGAACGAATCTCCCCCATCGGTGCGCTCCAGCATCCAGGTAGCGACGGCGACGTCGTACGTGGCGGTGTGCACGAAGGCAGCGGCGGCCAGTTCCTTGCGCTGGTCCAGCGTGAATCCGCCGGCGGCGAGAGCGGCGCGCAGCAGGGGGTACTGCTCGGCCGACGTGATGACGGCGACCGAGGCGTGGTTCTTGGCGGCTGCGCGCACCATGGTGGGCCCGCCGATGTCGATCTGCTCAACGCACTCGTCCTCGGAGGCGCCGGACGCGACGGTGGCGGAGAACGGGTACAGGTTGGTGATCACCAGATCGAACGGGGCGACGTTCAGCTCGTCGAGCTGAGCGCGGTGCGATTCGAGGCGGCGGTCGGCGAGGATGCCCGCGTGGATGTGCGGGTGCAGCGTCTTGACGCGGCCGTCGAGGCATTCCGGGAAGCCGGTGACGCTCTCAACCGGGGTGACGGCCACGCCCGCGCCGGCCAACATTTTGGCGGTGGAGCCGGTGGAGACGATCTCGACGCCGGCAGCGGCCAGCTCCGTGCCGAGCTCGATGAGCCCCGTCTTGTCGTAGACCGAAATCAGCGCGCGGCGGATCGGATCGTTCACTGGTTCCCCTTCCATTCGGCCACAGCCTGAATGAGTAGGCGGCGCTCCACCACCTTGATGCGTTCGTGAAGTGAGGCGACGTCATCGTCTGGGAGGACGTCGACGGGCGCCTGCAGGAGAATCCTACCGGTGTCGACGCCCTCGTCCACGAGGAAGACGGTGGCCCCGGACACCTTCACCCCTGCCCGGAGCGCGTCCCGAGGGCCGTGCATACCGGGGAAGCTGGGCAGGAGGGCAGGGTGCGTGTTGATGGTGCGACCACCGAATTCGGCGAGGAAGGCGGGCCCGAGCAGCTTCATGAACCCCGCGGAGGCCACCAAGTCTGGCGAGTACTCGGCGACGATGCGTCGCAGCTCGTCGTCCCACTGAACTCGATCGTCACCCTTCGTGAACGGGTGGGCGATGGCCGGGATGCCTCGGCGGCGGGCACGCTCCAAACCTTGAGCATCGGCCTGATCGGAGACGACGGCGACGACCGTCGCGTCCACCTCGCCGGCGTCAATGGCGTCGAAGAGGGCTTGGCACAGCGTTCCGGTCCCTGAGAGCAGGACGACGACGGAGGTAGTCACCTGCGACAGCTTAGTCCTCTGACCCATCAGTGAGGACCACGCGCTCCTCACGGTCGGCGTCGACTAAGACCGGTTCGTCGGCGGCATCCTCCGCATCTGGCGACGCGGGCTTGGCCGGACGGCGGATGAGGCCCAGCACCAAGCCGGCCAGCAACCCCGAGAGGCCCAAAATGGTGGGGGCGAAGATGAGCAGCTCCACCTCACGGGCGCCCACCTGAGCCAGGCGATCGACGCCAAGACCGCCTGCTCCGAGGGCGCAGGCGACGGCGATCAGCAGGCCGGCCAGCACGCCGGCGAGACCACCGACGAGCGCCGTCTCGTCGAAACGCGCACGGGGCCGGGCCCACGCGACGGCGACCGCGGCGACGATCCCGGCCAGCGCGCCCACAGCGAGCCACGACAACATGACGGGCGGCGCGGTGCCGGGCTCGGGCACGATGCCGAACGCCGGCACGGCGGGCAACAGGCCGACGTGCGAGGTGGTGACGGTGATGAGCGAGCCGTCGCCGACGGTGACGCCCGCGCCGAGCACCCAGCTGGCTGCGCCGAGCAGCAGGTTCGGCAGGTACGCGAGGTGAATGGCGACGAGCAGCACCATGCCCACGACGTCGGGCTCGAGGCCCGCGACGAGGTCGGTGACACGGTAGCGAGCGGTGAACAGCGCAGCGGCCAGGGCCGCGGCTGCGCCGACGAGCACCACGAGAAGGGCAGCGAGCATGGCGCGGGGCACAGCCCTGAGCCACCCTGGCCAGCGCTCGGTGGGATCGTGATCCATGGCGCGGGCGGCGCCCCACAGGCCCGCCACGACGCCGATCGTGATGCCGCCGATGAGGGGGCGCCAGCCGGCGGAGCCGACGAGAACTGCGCACAGCATCACCAAGCCGGTGTAGACGGCGGCAAAGGTTCCGCCCGCCTTGACCATCACCTCGTCGGTGTCTGCCCAGATGGCGCCGGTGTCGTCGGTGACGCCGCTCTGCGTGGCCAGTTGCCGTGCGGCGAACCCTGCCAGCGGCAGCGAGAGAAAGATCAGCAGAATTGAGATGCCGAGCGGGGCGATGGAGACGAGGAGACCCCCGATGTCGACCGGGGCCCCGTGGGCCAGCACCAAGAGGCGTCCGGCGAGCAGCATCGCGCTGCTGAAGGAGGCGTCGGGGGCGGTCAGCCATCCTGCCGCGGCTAGGGCGGCGAGGAGGAGGAACCCTCCGCCGAGCACCGCGAGCGGCCCGAGTGCGGCGGCGAGCCACCACGGCACGGGCCAGTGTTTGGGCTCCGGTGGCGCCTCGGCATCGACGTCGACCGCGATGGTGCGGTGCTTTCCGCGAACAGCCAAGGCCCCTCCTCTTCTCGCGAGACTTTTCTCACCCCGGTAGTGTGGCCACCACCAAACACCCGAACAGGAGTGGGAAAACATGGTCTACGACGAATCGAGGCCGCGCCGTGCGTGGCTCGACGACGATTCCGTCGACCCTGCGGACGATACCGCAGCACCCCAGCCTGCCTCTCCGCGACGCGGCGGCGAGTCGGCTGATGAAGTGGACCTGACCACCACCGATTCCGACACCCCGCTTAACCCGTTCGCCCGTCCGGGCAGCGACGAGGCAGCCCAGCCCCCACCCGTGCCAGACCTCACGGATGAGGCCGATGTCTCGGTGGAACCGGCTCCCGATACCCCCATTCCCGCACCGATCTTCCCGCGCTCGGCCGGCGAGTATGCGGACAGCCCGAGCCCGGCTCCGCGCCGTTCGGCCCTGTCCTCCACCACCC
>DYZF01000049.1 GCA_020741375.1 Tessaracoccus flavescens | reverse complement strand
GGTCTCGCCCTCGATGGTGATGCGGTTGTCGTCGTAGATGAGGGTGAGGTTGCCCAGGTTCTGGGTGGCGGCCAGCGAGGACGCCTCGGCCGAGACGCCTTCCTGGAGGCAGCCGTCGCCGGCGATGACGTAGACGTGGCGGTCGAAGATCGACTCGCCTTCGGGGGCGTCTGCGTCGAAGATGCCGCGCTCGCGGCGGGCGGCCATGGCCATGCCGACGGCGTTCGAGACGCCCGCACCCAACGGGCCCGTGGTGCACTCGACGAACTTGGTGTGGTGGTACTCGGGGTGGCCGGGGGTCTTGGAGCCCCACGTGCGCAGCGAGGAGATGTCCTCAAGCTCGAGGCCGAGGCCGGCGAGGTACAGCTGCGCGTACTGGGTCATCGACGCGTGGCCGGCCGACAGAACGAAGCGGTCGCGGCCGATCCACTTGTCGTCGGCCGGGTCGATGTTCATCAGCTTCTGGTAGAGCAGGTACGCGACGGGCGCGAGGGAAACGGGGGTTCCGGGGTGCCCGTTGCCAACCTTCTCGACGGCGTCGACGGCGAGGATGCGGGCGGCGTCTACGGCTCGGGAATCCTTGTCGGTCCACTCAAGAGTCACGGTTACTTCCTTACGTTGTGGTCTTGGGTTCCAGCCTAACCCTCGGGGTTTTTCGAAGGCGAGGATAGGCAACTTGTTGCCATGGGTTGGGTGTTCATCTGCCGCGCGCGGCGGCGTTGGCTATTCGCCGGGACCGTAGAAGAGGTACCCGAGCTTGATCTGCTGGTCCAGTTGGTCCTGCTGCAGCGTCGCGTCGACGGGCTCCACCGGTGAGCCGGTGCGGGCGTTGAGCTCGCTGGGGTGCACCGGCCGCACGTTCTCGCCAAGAGCCTCGCGCACCAGCTTCTGGATGCCCTCGCTGCTGTTGCCGTCGAACTTCCGGATCTCGGCCATCAGACGGCCTTCGTCACGGGCGGCTCGTCGGACCACGGGAAGACGATCCACTCATCGGTGGCCTTCCACACGTAATCCGGCTGGACGATGGTGGTGGACTTGGCGTACAGGACGGCCGAGCGCACCTCCGCGCCGAAGCCGCGCAGCAGCTTGATCACCAAGCCGAGCGTGCGGCCGGAGTCCGCGACATCGTCGACCACGAGGATGCGCTGGTTGGAGATGGAATCCGTGTCGAGCATCGGGGCGAGCAGCACCGGGTCTGGCAGCGTCGTCTCCACGTCGGTGTAGAACTCGACGTTAATCGCATCGGTGAGCTTCACGCCCAGCGCGTAGGTCATGGCGCCGGCCAGCGTGAGCCCACCGCGGGCGACGGCGATGATGATGTTGGGCGCGAAATCGGAATCGACGACGGCCTGCGACAGATCGCGCTGCGCGCGGCCGAACCCCTCCCAGGTCAGAACTTCTTTGCCGGTGTGATCGATCGCGTCAGCGTGGTAAGCCATGGACCCATGCTAGTCAGACGCTGGGAAGCGCGAGCCAGAAGGTCGCGGCAAGGGGGGCCTGCGGCGCCGATCAGGTGCGGTCAAGACGCAGCGTCATGAACACTGCGTCGTGCCACTGATCGAACTTGCGGCCAGCCTGCTCCATCCGGCCGACGTTCTTGAAGCCGAGCCGCTCGTGGAACCGGATCGATTTCTCGTTGGATCCGTCGATGACCCCCACCATGGTGTGCACGCCACGGCCCTGTGCGTAATCGATGAGCGCGTTCATCAGCATGCGCCCGCCGCCGGAGGCGCGGTGGCCGGACGAGATGTAGACGCTGTGCTCGACGGTGGGCGCCCAGCCGGCGAGCGGACGGAACGGGCCGTAGCTCGCGAACCCGACGACGGCCCCGTCGACTTCGAGCACGAGCACCGGGTAATCGGAGCGCGTCAGGCGGGCGTGCCACTCCTGACGGTCCTCCAAGGTGACCGGTTCCAGAGCCCACGAGGCCGTGGTGCCCACGCCGGCTTCGTTGTAGATGGCGGTGATGGCGGGCAGGTCTGCCGCTTGGGCGGGGCGGATCGTCGGCATGGTGAAAGCGTACAAGCGCGGGTACAACTATCACGGCGTTATCTCAGCGTCGCGCTAGGTTGGTGCTCATGTGGCAGACACACCAACTCTCAGGCCCCTGGGGCTCCGGTGCGATCAGCGAGCTGGGCGGGTGCGTCCTGTCGTGGGCGCCGGAAGATCACGGTGAACTGCTGTTCGTGTCCCGCGACGCCGAGCTGACCGAGGGCGACATGTGGCACGGCGGCATCCCGGTGTGCGCGCCGTGGTTCGGCCAAGGCACGGGCGAATGGGCGGTCCCCCACGGCCATGGGCTCGTGAGCCGGGTGCCGTGGCGCACCGAATCGCTGACGCTGGGCGACGACGCGGCCCGCGTGACGCTCGCCGTCGACGGCGCCGCCACCGCCCACCTCCCAGGCGCCGACCGCTACCCGGCGGATCTGACCTATCGCCTCGACGTCGAGATGGGCGAGGCGCTCAACATCACGCTCACGATCGAGAGCCCCTCCCACGCCGTCGTCGTCGATCACGCACTGCATCCCTACCTGAAGGTGCGTGCCCGTGAGGCAACGGTGAGCGGGCTCGACGGGGTCACCTTCGTCGACTATGCCGCCGACGCGCGGGCCAACTCTGAGCACGAGCCGGTGGAAGTGGGCCGCTACCTCGACCGCGTGTACGCCGCCGCTCCCCCAACCACCTTGGCCGACGACGTCATCAGCCTGTCGCTCGCGGGCTCCGGCACCTCCAGCACCGTGGTGTGGAACCCGGGCCCAGACGGCGCCGTGGGCGACGAGTGGGGCCAGTTCGCCTGCGTCGAGTACGGCAACGTGCAGGATCATGCCGTTCGCATCCCCGCCGGCAGACGGCACTCAATGACACTGCGCATCTCCCCCGCTGACGCCGACGACAACTAGACTCGCCGCTATGACCGAACAGCCTGAAGACAAGCCCCTCGATCCGAAAGAGGCCATGCGCCAAGCTCTGGAGCGCAAGAAGCAGGCGCAGGGCCAGCACGGGCCGGGCAGCGCCGACGCTGACCGCTCGCAGGGTCAGGCCCACGGACAGATGGGCGGCAAGCGGCAGTTCCGCCGGAAGGCTGGCGGCTAGTCCGCACAGCGGCTAGGTGAGGTTCACCTCGTCCAGCCTCGCGAACCGCATGCCCTGATCCCGCAGCCGCGGCAGCACCTGCCTTAGCCCTTCGGCCGTTGCGCCCTTGGGGCGGTTGAAGTGGCCGATGATGATGGCTCCGGGCTGCGCCTGCGCCGTCGCGCGCTCCACCTCACCTGCGCTGAAGGTGGCCCCGGCGTCGGCGTTGATGTCGAAGTTGACCGGGATGAGGCCGAGGTCGCGGACGATCTGCGCGGCGACCTCGTCGAAGAACGCGGTGCCTGGCCTGAAGAACGCAGGCGGCTCGCCGAGCAGTGCCGTCAGGGTTGCTTGGTTGCCCATGATTTCGTCATAGACCTCGCCCACGCCGCTCGTGCCGGGGATGCCGTAGGCCTCTTGTCCAGTTACCGACAGCGGCACGTGCCGCGTGCCGTGGTTGCCGATGCAGAAGAGCTCGTGGTTGAGCAGGCGGCGGGTGGGATCTGGGTTCGCCTCGATCCAGCGTCCGTTGAGGAACAGTGTTGTCGGAATCTGTTCGGCGAGCAGGAAGTCGATC
>DYZF01000048.1 GCA_020741375.1 Tessaracoccus flavescens | reverse complement strand
TCTTCCCGCGCGCCGGGTGGGTCGAGCACGACCCGATGGAGATCTGGCAGGCGGTCCAGGACGTCGTCGGCGAGGCGCTCGCGAAGGCCGACATCGACGCCGATGCGTTGGAGGCCGTGGGCGTCACCAACCAGCGTGAGACCACCGTCGTGTGGGACCGGACCACCGGCGAGCCGGTCTACAACGCCATCGTCTGGCAGGACACGCGGACCGCGCAGATCGTGGAGGCGCTGGGCGGCGACGAGGGCCAGGACCGGTACAAGAGCCGGGTCGGCCTTCCGCTGGCCACCTACTTCTGCGGCCCGAAGGTGAAGTGGATCCTCGACAACGTCGACGGCGCCCGCGAGCGCGCCGAGGCGGGCGAGTTGGTCATGGGCACCATCGACACGTGGGTGGTGTGGCACCTGAACGGTGGCGTCGCTGGCGACGCAGCGGGCGCGCTGTCGGCCCAGTTGGATCAGGCGCGTTCGTCGTCGACGGTGCTCAGCCCCGGCGCCTGGCCCACGGGCACCGATTCAGGGGGTCACCGCCCCGGGAACATGAATACCGTGTCGCGGCCGCAGAACGTGGACACGTCGTCCACCTCGACGGGTCCCACGAACACCAGTGGTGTGAACTACTGAGGTCAGTAGGATCGCTCCGTGGGACTTCTTCAGCGCACTTGCACGGGGTCACGTGGGCGACTGATCGGCGTGGTGGTCGCCGCAGTCGTCTCACTCACGACGGCATGCACCCCCGGTGCGGGCCCGAGCACGTCTGCGGACCCGACGGCCACTGCGTCTGCAACCGCGAGTTCAGCTGCGCCCAGTCCGTCTGGCGAGTCATCGACGCCCGGGAGTTCGTCGCCCCCATCGGCTGATCTGCCGGAGGATTTGGCGACCAGTGCGATGCCGCCGAAGAACTTTGCTCAGGCACCGGAGTTTCCGCAGAACCTGCCCGATCAGGTTGGCGCATGGGCGCTGTCCGGGCCGCTTCATTCGGACGCCGGCACCCTTGGGACATATATCCAGGGCGAGAGGGTTGTCTCGGTTTCCTGGGAGTACCGGAACTTCTACGGCTACAACTATGGGGTGCGGGCGCTGACGGATCCTGCGTACTTCGGAGATTCGGTGTGTGGTACCGATGATTCGGGGCTGACGTCATGCCTCTTTGCGGCGAAGAACGGCTTCTTGGAGACCGGCAGTGTCCAAGTGTCGGCGGCTGAGTTGGCGAAGTTGACCGATGAGTTGGTTGCGGGGATCGTGGCGGCTGGTTGACGTCGTCGTGAATCCCCGCGCGGCACTGCACCGACAACTACTGTTGCCCACATGGCTGAGGCAGAAGTGCTCCGCATCGATGGGCCCGACGGGGTGCGGGAGGTAAAGCTCAGCAGCCCCGACAAGGTCCTCTGGCCCGACGACGGCTACACCAAGCGCGACCTCGCGGACTACCTGGTGGCAGTCTCGGAGCCGTTCCTCCGCCTCGGCGGCGACCGGCCCATGACGCTCCAGAGGTTCCCGGACGGGATCGACGGCGAGGAGTTCTTCTCGAAGCGCCCGCCACGTGGTGCGCCGTCGTTCCTCCGCACGGTGACCTGCACCTACCCGTCGAGACGACGGCACGACCAGTTGGTCTTTGACGAGCCGGCGGCACTGGCCTGGGCGGCGCAGATGGGCACCATCACCTTCCATCCCTGGCCGGTGCGCACCGCCAACCTCGACAACCCCGACGAGTTCCGCATCGATCTGGACCCCCAGCCCGGGCGCGACTTCGGCGACGCGATCACCGCCGCCCTCGCCCTGCGTGAGGTGATGGCCGAGGTGGGTCTGACTGCCTACGCCAAGACGTCGGGCAACCGCGGCATCCACGTCTACGCCCGCATCAAGCCCACCCACGAGTTCCAGGACGTCCGCCACGGCGTCATCGGCGTTGCCCGCGAGCTCGAGCGGCGCCTGCCCGACCTCGTCACCACCTCGTGGTGGAAGGAAGAGCGCGGGGAGCGTGTCTTCGTCGACTTCAACCAGGCCAACCGCGACCGCACCATCGCGGCTGCCTACTCGCCGCGGCCGCTGCCGGGCGCCCCGGTGTCGATGCCCCTCACTTGGGATGAGCTACCCGACGCCGACCCCCGCGAGTTCACCGTCGCCACCGTGCCCGGCATCCTCGCCAAGCGCGCGTGCGCCTGGGCCGACATCGACGACTACGCGGGCGACGTCGCCGGCGCGCTCAAGCTCTGGGAGGCGGACCTCGAGCGCGGCCTCGGCGAGCTCAACTTCCCGCCCGACTACCCGAAGATGCCCGGGGAGCCGCCCCGGGTGCCGCCGTCGAAGCGCAAGGCCGACCGGGCTGACGACGAGTACCTCGCACCCAAGGCCGAGCGCGACGCCGAGTGGGGCACAGCCATCGCCCCGCCGTACGGGCCGATGCTGGCCAAGCCGGTCAAGAAGCTCCCCGAGGGCGAGTACCTCTACGAGCCCAAGTGGGACGGGTTCCGCTCGATCATCTGGCGCTCGGGAGACATGGTGGAGATCGGATCGCGCAACTCGCGCCCGATGACGCGCTATTTCCCCGAGCTCGTCGAGGCCATCATCGAGAACTTCCCGGACCACTCGGCCATCGACGGCGAGATCATCATGATCGACCCGGAGTCGGGCGACCGCCTCAACTTCGACGCGCTGCAGCAGCGCATCCACCC
>DYZF01000047.1 GCA_020741375.1 Tessaracoccus flavescens | reverse complement strand
TCAGCGAATTGCTGCAGAGTTTCGTCGGCGGCGTGCGCCGGTATGCCGGCGAGGAGCCCGACATCTACGTGGCCCTGCTGCGACTGCTGTCGATCGTGACGGAAAACTGCGATCCGGACGTGCTGGCGGTCGCCCGCCAAGAGCGTGACCGCATCGTTTCGACGGCGCAGCGCCAGATCCAAGAACCAGCCGATCTGGAGCGGGTTGTGAGCGCCGCCAAGGCCGCTCTGCTGGCCGAGGAGCCGGCCCTGGAGGAGGGCGTCTAGTCCCCAGAATCGGGGTTGGCAAACCGGCGCGCCGACGTTTGGGAAGGTCGGTTTCGCTGGCTAAAGTCGCTCCCCGTGTCCTCGTCGGCCCTAGAGCATCTCTCCCCCGCGTTCCCGCAACGCGCAGCGTGGGGTACGGCGTCGTCGCTGCGTGCTTGGCAGGAGGCCGCGCTGGCGCAGTACGAGGAGGACCAACCTCGCGATTTCCTCTGCGTCGCCACCCCCGGCGCCGGCAAAACCACCTTCGCGCTGCGCGTGGCGCTGACGCTGCTGCAGCAGCGAGTTGTGCGCCGCGTCGTCGTGGTCACCCCCACCGAACATCTGAAGGTGCAGTGGGCCGACGCCGCCGCGCGAGTGGGCATCCAACTGGATCCGGGCATCGGCGGGGCCTCCCGCCGCGGTCGCTCCAAGGAGTTCCACGGCTCAGCCGTCACCTATGCCGGCGTGGCGGTGCGCAGTTACGTCTACGAAGCGCTGATGCACTCCAAGGAGACGCTGGTGATCTTCGACGAGATCCACCACGCGGGCGATTCCAAGAGCTGGGGCGAAGCCATCACCTACGCGTTCACCCACGCCGCCCGGCGCCTGTCCCTGACCGGCACCCCATTCCGCTCCGACGACAACCCGATCCCCTTCGTCGAGTACGAAGAGATCGCTCCGGGCGTGAAGCAGTCGCGGGCGGACTATACCTACGGCTACACCGAGGCGTTGTCGGACCACGTCGTGCGGCCGGTGCTGTTCATGAACTACGGCGGCGCGATGCGCTGGCGCACCAAGGCCGGCGACGAGCTCGAGGCAGACCTCGGCGTCCCCATGACGAAGGATCTCACAGCCCACGCCTGGCGCACGGCGCTGGCCCCGACCGGTGAGTGGATCCCTGCGGTGCTGCGCGCGGCGGACAAGCGGCTGAGCGAGGTGCGCCGCCATGTGCCCGATGCCGGCGGGCTCGTCATCGCCACCAACCAGACCACCGCCCGGGCCTACGCCCGCATCCTCACGCAACTGACGGGCACCAAGCCCGCCGTCGTCCTCTCCGACGACGCCAAGGCCAACTCGAAGATCGAGGAGTTCTCGGCGTCCGAAGACCGTTGGATGGTGGCAGTGCGCATGGTGTCCGAGGGCGTCGACGTGCCCCGCCTAGCCGTGGGCGTGTACGCAACCGCCACCTCCACTCCCCTGTTCTTCCAGCAGGCGGTGGGTCGCTTCGTGCGCAGCCGCCGTCGCGGCGAAGTGGCCACAGTCTTCCTCCCGACGGTGCCCGTCCTGCTCGCGCACGCCGCCACCATCGAGCGCCAACGCGACCACGTCCTCGGCAAGCCGAAATCCGACGAGACGGACATCTGGGCCGAAACCGAGGCACTCATCGAGCAGGCGAACCGCAGCGAGAGCGCGGCCGACGACCTGCTCGGCGAGTTCGAGGCACTCGATTCACAGGCCACGTTCGATCACGTTCTCTTCGACGCGCAGGCGTTCGGCATGCACGCCGAGCCCACCTCCGACGACGAGGCGGACTACCTCGGCCTGCCGGGCCTCCTGGAGCCGGCTCAGGTGAGCGTGCTGCTGGCGGAGCGCCAGCGTCGCCAGCTCCGGCGCCGTGAGCGTCAGGACCGCAAGGCCGAGCCCGAGGTGGCGCTGCACCGGGCGCTCGCGAGCAAGCGCAAGGAACTGAACTCCTTGGTGTCGCAATACGCCCGTCACAAGGGCGTCCCCCACAGCCACGTCCACGCCGACCTGCGACGCGAGTGCGGCGGCCCCAATCTGGCCAAGGCCACCCAAGAGCAGGTGGATGCCCGAGTCCGGGCGGTCCGCACCTGGCTCGCCCGCTAGCCTGAACGTATGACTTGGCCTCCCGTCCCGCTGCGCTCCACGCTCGGCGACTGGGCCGGCAAAACCATCGCCGTCGGCGGACAGGGGGATCTGAACCGGGCGACCACGGCGCTCCTCCACATCGGCAAGGTCCGCGGCGACGGCCACGTCCGCGTCATCTACAGCGACATGGCGCACGAGAAGCTCGAACGCCCAGCAGAGGCGCTACTCCCGGCGGATCTCACCGTCAGCGAAGCCGTCCTCGGGCTCGCCCACGTGCGGCCGGACCGGGCCGCCGTCGCCCCCAAGGTGACGAACCTGGGCAACCAAACCGCCCGCAGCGCCGTCCTCCCCCTCACCCTGACCCTGCTGACCATGCTCGTGATGGGTGTCATTCTGTCCGCGCCGGAGCTCATCCTCACCGGGGTGGTCATCGGCGCCGTCACCGGCTTCGCGCTTCTGGCCCCGAAGCGGTTCCATTCCGGCACCACTCCGCCGCGCGTCTTCGATCAGAACCGCGAGGTCTTCGCCAGCGGCGTCTACGCCAATCTGGCGATCGACGACACCGTCGCCGACCCACGGGGCCTGTCGCCCCGCAGCCGCGTCGATCTCGTGAAGGAGCGCTTCGGAGCGCTGCGCGACGACATCGTCTACCGGATCGAGAACTCGGCCCTCTTCGACGCGGCGGTACCGGAGACGCAGCGCTTCGAACTGGCGCTGCTGGCGTGGGACGAGATGGCCCCCAACCCCGACGAACTGGCCACAGAGGTGGAGGCGGCCTTCGACGCAGCGCGCACCCGGGCCGAGGAACTAGGCCTCGACCACTTGCCGGAGACCGCCCGCGATTCGGGCCGTCGCGCGGCTCGGGCAGCCCACACCGCGCTGCATGCCGAGTCCGAGGGCGAGCGCGAGGCCGCCCGACGCCGCGTCGCCGAGATCCTGGGCTCGTTGGCGCTGTACTACCTGCCGCCCGTCGACCCCACCACCCCCACCCTCATCGGGCAGCGCAAGCAGATCGAGCCGCGATGATCCCGTGGAGCCCGATCCCGCCCGAGACCCCATTGCGCGAACTGTGGGGCACCAGCTGCTACGCCGAGGACGCCGCAGGGAGGGCGCTGGTCGCGTCGATCTCACTGCCACCGGCGGCCGCCCGCCGCGCGCCGGACGTCAGGCTGGTCACCAGCTACGCCACCTTCGGTCTCCCGCGGCGACGCACTGAGTACCTGCCCGATTACCTCCCGATCTCCGCGGCCTGCATCTCCTTGGGGCTCGCACCGCGTCGAATCGTGCGCATCCCCGATCCGACGTGGCCCCGCTTCGGCCCGCCCCAGATCCCGCAGGGCGACGGGGTGCTGAGCTTCAAGGAACTGACGGACGGCGGGCCACCCGCTTCCACCCGGCTCCAAGGCGCCCTCGCGATGGCCGACGACGTCAAGGCCACCTACGGGCGCATGCTCGCCGACGTCGCCTACCGCATCGAACAGTCGGCGCTCTTCGATTCCACCGTGCCCACCACCCGCACCTTCGACAACGCGCTCGCGGTCTGGAACGACCTAGGCGCCGAGCACGCCAGCGAGGACGAGGTGGTCCGGTTGGCCGGAGCCCTCAAGCTCGCCTTCGACACGGCACGCGCCCATGCTGAAACCGTCGGTTTGGACCACCTGCCGGCGACGGCGAGGGCCGAGGCGCGGCGCGCTGCCGGAGCGGCTCGCTTGGCGGTCAGCGCCACCACCGACGGCGAACGCCGCGCCGCCCAGGCGCAGGTGATCCGCCTCCTGAAGTCGCTGGCGCTGCACTATCTCCCCACGGAAGAGGCGACCCGGAAAGCCCTCACCCACTAGAAATAAGTTGAAATCTCAACTATGGTGGAGTCATGAGCGAGCAAGAAGAACATTCCAAGGGCGGCGTCTACTCCTCCAAGGGCAAGGAGTACACCCGCGATTCCCGCTACATCGAGACGCGGATCATGGCCGAGCCGCGCGAAGGCACCGACGACTACCCCGTCGAGCCGAACCGTTACCGCCTCATCGCCGCCTACGCCTGCCCCTGGGCCAATCGCTCCATCATCGTCCGCGACCTGCTGGGCCTGCAGGACGTGATCTCCATGGGCAACCCCGGCCCCACTCACGACGCGGACTCCTGGACCTTCGACCTCGATGAGGGCGGCGTCGATCCGGTGCTCGGCATCGCCAAGCTCAAGGAGGCGTACGAGAAGCGCATCCCCGGCTACCCCCGCGGGATCACCGTCCCGGCCATCGTCGACGAGCGCACCGGCGAAGTGGTCACCAACAACTTCCCCCAGATCACCGAAGACCTGTACTTCCAGTGGAAGGACTTCCACAAGGACGGCGCCCCCAACCTGTGGCCGGACGACGTCCGCGAGGAGATGGAGGAGGTTATGCAGCGGATCTACACCGAGGTGAACAACGGCGTCTACCGCTGTGGCTTCGCCGGCTCCCAGGAGGCCTACGACGCCGCCTACGAGCGCCTGTGGACCGCCATGGATTGGCTCGAGGAGCGCTTGGGCGAAAAGCGCTACCTCATGGGCGATTCCATCACCGAGGCCGACATCCGCCTCTTCACGACGCTCGTGCGGTTCGACGCCGTCTACCACGGCCACTTCAAGACCAACCGCAACAAGCTCACCGAGATGCCCAACCTCTGGGGCTACGCGCGGGATCTGTACCAGACGCCGGGCTTCGGCAACAACGTCCGGGCCGACGAGATCAAGGCGCACTACTACGTGGTGCACACCGATCTGAACCCGCTCAGCATCATCCCCGGCGGGCCCGATCTCAGCGTGTGGGAGACCCCGCACGGCAGGGGCTAACACCCGCTTCCGACCACCCCGCTGAGGGATAGGCTTAGCCCCATGCCTCAGCCCTCGTACGAGATCATCCCCGGTAGCCACGGTTCACGGATCAAGGTGCGTGCTCGCGGTAGCGAGATCATGCGCATCCCACGCCTGAACCGTGGCACCGCGTTCACCGACGAGCAGCGCGAGGAACTGGGGCTCGTGGGCCTGCTGCCGGACCGGATCACGCCGCTCGAGGGCCAACTCCACCGCACCTACAGCCGCTTCCTGCGCGCCGGCGACAACCTGGACAAGTTCTCCTACCTGTCTGGCCTGCGCGAGCGCAACACCGTCCTGTTCTACCGGCTGCTGAGCGAACACCTCGACGAGATCATGCCGATCGTCTACACCCCCACGATCGGGGAGGCGATCCAGGAGTTCAGCCTCTGGTACCAGCCGATCAACGGCGTGTTCCTCTCCATCGACGATCCGGAAGCGATCGAGCGCTCACTCGCCGCCACCAACCGTGGCCCGGAAGACATCGATCTCATCATCGTCACCGATTCCGAGGGCATCCTCGGCATCGGTGATCAGGGCGTCGGCGGCATCCAGATCTGCCTCGGCAAGAAGTCGCTGTACACGGCGGCCGCCGGCCTCGACCCCGATCGCATGCTGCCGATCGTCCTCGACGTGGGCACCGACAACCTCAAGCTGCTCAACGACGACCTCTACCTCGGCCTGCGGCACGCCCGCGTCCGCGGCGAGAGCTACGACGAATTCGTCGAGGCCTTCGTCCAAGCGGCCACCAAGGCCTTCCCGCACGCCATGATCCACTGGGAGGATTTCGGCGCTGACAACGCCCACCGCATCCTCAACCGCTACCGGGATCAGGTGTGCACGTTCAACGACGACGTCCAGGGCACCGCCGCCGTCGTCGCCAGCGCCGTCCTGTCCGGCGTCAAGTCCAAGGGCGAATCGTTGGCCGATCAGCGCTTCGTCATCCACGGCGCCGGCACCGCCGGCATCGGCATCGCGGATCTCTTGGTGGACCTGCTGATTAAGCAGGGCCTCTCCCCCGAGGACGCGCGCAGCCGCTTCTGGGTGACCACCAGTCGCGGCCTGGTCTCCGACGAGCCGGCGCTGCGGTTCCGCGATTTCCAGCGCCCCTACGCCCGCCGCCAGGCGGAGACCGACGACTGGACGCTGGACAACCCGGCCTATATCGGGCTCGCCGACATCGTCCGCAACGTCCACCCGACGGTGCTCATCGGCACGTCTGGCCAGCGCGGCTCGTTCAAGGAGTCGATCATCCGCGAGATGGCCGCGCACGTCGAGCAGCCGCTGGTCATGCCGCTGTCGAACCCGACGGCGCTGGCGGAGGCCACCCCGCAGCACATCCTTGAGTGGACCGACGGCCGCGCCCTGATCGCGACGGGGTCGCCCTTCGGCCCGGTTACGCTGGAGACGGTCACCTACCAGATCGCTCAGGCGAACAACGCGCTGATCTTCCCCGGCTTGGGCTTGGGAGTCGCCGTGTGCCGCGCCACGCGGGTGACCGACGGCATGATCGCGGCGGCAGCTGAAGCCGTGGCGTCGCTCGTCGAGATCACGCAAACCGGACAATCGCTGCTGCCCAGCATCCGCGACCTGCGCCGCGTGTCGGCCACCGTCGCGGTCGCCGTCGCCAATGCGGCGGCGAAGGACGGGGTCGCGGACAAGCCGTTGACCTCGCCAGTGCAGCAGGTGTTCGAGTCGATGTGGCAGCCGGTGTACCCGGAGCTCATCATCGACAAGCCGCTGTCGTGGCGCGACTGAGCGCTGAGCCTGGCCCTAGAGCGAGGCGCGCAGGGCCTTCAGCCTGGCCAGCGTGGCGTCGCGGCCGAGGATCTCCATCGATTCGAACAGCGGCGGGGACACCCGGCGGCCGGACACGGCGACGCGAATCGGCGCGAAGGCGAACTTGGGCTTGATCCCCATGCCCTCGACGATGCGCTCGCGCAGACCGGCCTGAATCGACTCTGCGTCGAACGCCACCGACTCAGTCACGGCGATCGCGGCGTCCAGCACGGCTCCCGCGTCGTCGTTGAGAGCAGCGACGGCGTCCTCCTCCGGAGTGACGGACTCGGCGAACAGGTAATCCAGCTGAGGCAGGGCGTCCTTCAGGAGCACCAACCGCTCTTGGATGATGGGCACGGCCTGACGCAGCACGTCCACCTGCTGGGGCGTCGGCGACCACTTGCCCTGTTCGAACTCGATGATCCGATCAGCCAGTTCCTCGGCGCTCAGCGAGCGGATGTAGTGTCCGTTGAGCCAGTCGAGCTTCTTCAGATCGAAGATCGGGCCGACGGTGTTGACCTTGGACCAGGAGAACTCGTCGACGAACTCGTCGAAGCTCTTCACTTCGTTCTCGTCGTCGCCGGCGTAGCCCAGCAACTGGAGGAAGTTGCGCACGGCCTCGGGGAGGTAGCCCTCCTCCTTGAACCACATGAGGCGGGCGGCAGGGTTCTTCCGCTTGGAGATCTTCGACTTGTCGGTGTTGCGCAGCAGCGGCATGTGCGCGAACTGCGGGAGCTCCCAGCCGAGCCACTGGTAGAGCAGCACGTGCTTGGGGGTGGACGAGATCCACTCCTCGCCGCGCACGACGGTGTTGATGCCCATGAGGTGATCGTCGACCACGACGGCCATGTGGTAGGTCGGGAAGCCGTCGGCCTTGAGGATGACCTGATCGTCGGGGCGGGGCGCCTTGACGGTGCCGCGGACGATGTCGTCGAACTCGAGCGGCACGTCGTCGGGGATGAGCATCCTCACGACGGGGGTCTCCGAGAAGCCGGGCAGCGCGGCGCGCTCTTCGCGGGTCTTGCCGACGCACAGGCGGTCGTAGCCGGTCACCGACAGCTTCTGCGCCTCCTGCTCCTTGCGGAGCTCGCTCAACCGCTCCGACGAGCACCAGCAGTAGTAGGCGTGGCCGGCCTCGATCAGTTGGTCGACGTAGGGACGGTAGGTGTCCAGCCGCTCGGACTGGCGGTAGGGGCCGTGCTCCCCGCCGACGTGCGGGCCCTCGTCGGGCTGCAGGCCCAGCCACGCAAGGGAATCGTAGATCTGCTGCTCCGAGCCCTCGACGAGCCGGTTCTGGTCCGTGTCCTCAATCCGCAGCACGAACGCGCCGCCAGTCTTGCGGGCCCAGGCAAGGTCGAACAGGGCCATGAAGGCGGTGCCGACGTGGGGGTCTCCGGTGGGCGACGGGGCGACGCGGGTGCGGGCGGGAGCGAGTTCAGTCATAGTGCCCTCAGTCTAGGGCGGTGGGCGCTGGACCGGCCAACGCTAGGGTGAGCGCATGAGCCTCACCTCGCGCAATCGATTCGGACTCACCGCCGCCTACCTCGCGGCCTCGCTCCTGCTGGTCTCCTGTGGTGGAGGTGAGGGCTCCAGCAGCGCTCCTTCCCCGAGCGCAGCTGGCCCGACGCCCGCTGTCGCCACGTCCGCCGCCCCCTCCACCGCGGCAGAGACGGCGGATCCACTCGATCCGGATGCCTTCCCGGACTTGTCGACGATGAGCCAAGAGGAGATCGACGAGTGGCTGGCGTCGATGCAGGCGGAGGTCGATGCGATCGGCGGCGGCGACATCGGCGGGCCGAAGGCATTCCCCTCCCCTTACCCGTCGCTCCCCCAGATCACGATGCACGCCGACGAGGGCGAATGGGCGGCCGCCGGCTACGAAGGCGGCAACGCGACCATCGCGCGGGTCGAAGACTTCGTCGACCTCGTCGGACGGTCCGCCGACGGCAAGGTCTTCGCCTACGGCGGCACCGAGGGGATCGTGGGCATCTCCGTAGCCACCGGCGAACAGGTCTGGACCTATCCGGCCCACGGCTGCTCCGAGGGCACGTGGAACGGCATCGCCCTGTGCGGCGATTCGATGAAGCCCGGCGAACTGGTGCAGGCCGGCAAGTCGGTCCCCATGGTCTTCCTGGATCTGGGCACCGGAAAGGTCACCGCGAAAATCACGGGCATGGAACTGCGAGCCCGCACGATCCGGTTCGTGGCCGCCGACGACAAGGCCGGCTACTTCTCCATCAACAACTTCGAATCCGACATGGCCTTCGGCGAGGTCACCATGCTGGCGATCAACGCCAAGGGTCAAGGCATCTGGCTGCACCGCACCGGCGTCGACCACGTCGCCACGCCGATCGGGCTCGTGGCCGGAAACCGCGTGGCCATCATGGCCGGCACCAACGGCGTGTACAGCTTCGATCGCGCCACCGGCGAGGGTGCGGCCTCGAACGCGGGTGGGCGCTACTTGGCTAGCTTCTACCACGACGTCTACAGCGGCATCTCCGGGCTAACGCCGGCCTACTTCGACTATGTCGGCAACGAAGTATCAGACCCTGGCTACACCGCCTCGATCGTCCCCTCCCGGGCGCTGCCGGCGCTGGCCGACGTCACTCTTGAGGGCGACGACTTCAATATCACGTACGCCTACGGCCCCGACGGAACCTTCCTCCTGCAGAGCGACCCGGCGTCGTTCTCCAGCAACCCAGCCCTCGTCGCCAAGAACGGCACGCCGCTGCCCGAGGGCGACATCGAGACGATCTCCGTCGACGGCAAGGTTGTGGTCTACACCGACGGCAAGCTGTTCTCCGGCGAGACCGCCGAAGAGATCCCGGGCTTCCGTGCCGCAGGCGTGGGCGACGTGCGGATCGTCGACGGCATCATCGTGGCCCGCAACGACGACACCAACGTGACGCGGATTCTGCTGCCGGCGAGCTAATCCGCGCAGATGCCGTTGGCTACGGCATTCTTGATCCCATGACGATCGAGCCCAGCCCCAACTCCGCCTTGGAGCGCGCCCGTAAGGCCGCCGAGGAGGCACTGGCGGGCAGCAGCACGGACCCCAAGATCAAGGCGCAGCGCGACAAGCTGAAGCAGGATCTCCAGGGTGGGAAACTCCCGACGCCGGCAAAGCTGACGCGGACGTTCTCCTATGTGCTCGACGATCTCGTGCAGGTGCCCGGCACCAAGGTGCGCGTGGGCGTCGATCCCATCTTGTCGCTGGTCCCCTGGGCCGGCACCGCGGTGGGCGCCGCGTTCGGTGGCGTGGTGCTGCTCGACGCCATCCGACTCCGCGCCCCCGTCTCGGTGATCAGCCGCATGGTGGGCAACTCCATCATCGACTGGCTGCTCGGCATGGTGCCGTTCGTCGGCGCCTTCTTCGACATCGCCTACCGGTCCAACAAGAAGAACCTGCGGCTCCTCAACCGGACCATCGAGAACCGCGAGTTGGTGAAGAGGGCATCGGTCAAGTATTGGATCGCCGTCGGTGCACTGGTGGCTCTGGTTCTGGCCGTGCTGATCGCCATTCCGATCGTCATCATCCTCGGCTTGGATGCCCTGCTGAACCAGCCGCGTTAGCCCACCGCCAGCCGCCTGCCGCCGCGTGGCTGAGCGTGCTAACTTGACCTCCATGACTGAGCCATCCGCCATGCCCTCCAACTTCATTTACGACGCCGTGCGCAGCGACGTCGAGCAGGGCAAGCGCGGAGGGCGCGTGCAGACGAGGTTCCCACCCGAGCCCAACGGGTTCCTGCACATCGGCCACGCCAAGGCCATCGTCGTCGACTTCGGGGTCGCGGCGGATTTCGGCGGCATCTGCATCCTTCGCCTCGACGACACCAACCCGGAAACCGAGGACACGAGCTTCGTCGACGGCATCATCTCCGACATCGAATGGTTGGGCTACGAGCCCGCTGAGGTGCGCTACGCCTCCGATTACTTCGGTCAGCTGTACGAGTGGGCCGAGCAGCTCATCGAGGCCGGGGTGGCCTACGTCGACGATCAGGACAGTGAGGCGATCTCGGCCGGTCGAGGCGGCTTCGGCAAGCCGGGCACCAACTCCCCCTTCCGCGACCGCGAGCCGGAGGAGAACTTGAACCTCTTCCGCCGCATGCGCGCCGGCGAGTTCGCCGAGGGCTCCCGTGTGCTCCGCGCGAAGATCGACATGAACCACGAGAACATGCAGCTGCGTGATCCGATCATGTACCGGATCCGCAAGGTGCACCACCACCGCACCGGCGACGAGTGGCCGATCTACCCCACCTACGACTGGGCCCACGGACAGTCCGACGCCATCGAGGGCGTGACGCACTCGCTGTGCACGCTCGAGTTCGAATCGCATCGCCCCCTGTACGACTGGTTCCTCGAGCAGCTCGAGGTAGACAACGCGCCGCGCCAGTACGAGTTCGCGCGCCTCGAGTTCACCCACACGGTGACGTCGAAGCGCCGTCTGGCCAAACTGGTCATGGACGGCGTCGTCGACGGCTGGGACGACGCCCGGATGCCGACGATCGGCGGCCTTCGCCGTCGCGGCTACCCCGCCGCCGCGATCCGTACGTTCTGCCGCGAAATCGGCACCACGCGCACCAACTCGCGCCAGTCGATCGAGGCCCTGGAGTCGTACGTTCGCCGCGACCTCAACGCCAACGCCCAGCGCCGCATGGCCGTGCTGCGCCCCCTGAAGCTGACGCTCACCAACTGGCCGAAGGACGACGACGGCAACCCCGTCGTGGAGTACTTCGAGATCGGCAACAACCCGGAGCGCGAGGAGGACGGCACCCGTCAGGTGGCGTTCACCGGCGAGCTGTTCATTGAGCAGGAGGACTTCCAGGAGGTTCCCCCGCCGAAGTACTTCCGCCTCTCCCCCGGCCGTGAGGTCCGCCTGCGCGGCGCCTACTTCGTGACTGCCACCGACGTGGTGAAGGACGACGACGGCAACGTCGTCGAGGTGCTGGCCACCTACGATCCCGAGACCAAGGGCGGTAACGAGCCTGACGGTCGCCGCGTGAAGTCGACGATGCACTGGGTGTCGGCGCCGCATGCCGTCGACGCCACCGTCGCCCTGTACGAGCGCCTGTTCTCCGCGGAGGTGCCCGGAGAGGCCACTGGCGAGCCGCTGGACGACGTGAACCCCAACTCCCGGGAGTTGCTCACCGACTGCAAGGTGGAGGCCGCTCTGGCCGACGTGACCCCGGGCGAGGTGGTTCAGTTCGAGCGGCTCGGCTACTTCGCCGCGGACCTCGACGAGCGGATGCTGTTCCACCGCACGGTGGGCCTCCGCGACGAGTGGGCGGCCATCCAGAAGCGCGGCTGACCCCACGCCTCGCCCGCCCTCGGGCGGATTCGCCCGCCTTGGGCCTGTTTCCGCCTACCCCAGCCCCGTTTGGCCTGCCTTAGCCCCGTTTCGCCTCTCTTAGCCCCTTTCCGCCTGCGCTAAGGCCTTTCGCCTGTCATGCATGGGAGGCGAAGTGACCAAGGCAGGCGAACCTGCCGACGGCGACAGGGCACGACGGCGCGTCGAACAAAGCAAGGAGGGCCGCCCAGCTTTCGCTGAGCGGCCCTCCTTGAGGCTTTAGCCGTTAGATCACTTGAGGATCTTGGTGACGTTACCTGCACCAACGGTGCGGCCGCCCTCACGGATGGCGAACTTGAGGTTCTCCTCCATGGCGATCGGCTTGTTCAGGTGAACGGTCATCTCGGTGTTGTCGCCAGGCATGACCATCTCGGTGCCAGCGGGGAGCTGGACAACGCCGGTCACGTCGGTGGTGCGGAAGTAGAACTGAGGAGAGTAGTTCGAGAAGAACGGCTTGTGACGGCCACCCTCTTCCTTGTTCAGCACGTAGACGTTGGCCTCGAAGTCGGTGTGAGGCGTGGTCGAACCCGGCTTGATGACAACCATGCCGCGCTCCACGTCTTCCTTCTTGGTGCCACGGAGCAGCAGGCCGACGTTCTCGCCAGCGCGACCCTCGTCGAGGATCTTGCGGAACATCTCGACACCGGTGACGGTGGAGGTCTGCTTGTCGTCGCGGATGCCCACGATGTCGACGGTGTCGCCGGTCTTGACGATGCCGCGCTCGATACGACCGGTGATGACGGTGCCACGACCGGTGATCGTGAAGACGTCCTCAACGGACATCAGGAACGGCTTGTCGGTGTCGCGCTCGGGCTGCGGGATGTACTCGTCCACGGCGTCCATGAGCTCGAGGATGGTCTTGGCCCACTTCTCTTCGCCGTTCAGGGCGGGGAAGGCAGCAACGCGGACGATCTTGGTGTCCTCGAAGCCCTGGGCGGAGAGGATCTCGTCGAGCTCCATCTCAACCAGGTCGATGAGGTCGGCATCGCCTTCGTCGATCATGTCGCACTTGTTGAGGGCGACGACCATGGCGGGCACGCCAACCTGGCGAGCCAGGAGGATGTGCTCGTGGGTCTGAGCCATCGGGCCGTCGGTGGCGGCGACAACGAGGATCGCGCCGTCCATCT
>DYZF01000046.1 GCA_020741375.1 Tessaracoccus flavescens | reverse complement strand
GCCCGGCGACAGGCGGGCGGGCACCAGGAAGTCGCGGGCGCCTTCCGGCGTGGACCGGGTGAGCGTCGGAGTCTCGATCTCAACGAAGTTGCGTGCGTCAAGGACGCGACGCGCGGCCTGGTTCACCTGAGAACGCAGACGGATGGCTGCGCCGGGGGCCGGGCGACGGAGATCGAGGTAGCGGTACTTCAGCCGGGCCTCTTCGCCGACGGTGACGCGCTCGTCGATCTGGAAGGGCAGCGGCGCGGAGGTGTTGAGCACCTCGAGCTGCGAGATGGCCACTTCGATCTCGCCGGTGGGAAGATCCGGGTTCTCGTTGCCCTCGGGGCGGACCTCAATGACGCCGGTCACCTTGATGCAGTACTCGTTGCGCAGATCGTGGGCGCCGGTGGCTTCCAGCAGCTCATCACGGATGACAACCTGAACGCGGCCCGAGGCGTCGCGCAGATCGATGAAGGCCAGTCCGCCGTGATCGCGTCGCTTGGCGACCCATCCGGCGAGGACAACTTCTTGGCCGGCGTGCTCAGCGCGGAGGCTGCCGGCATCGTGGGTGCGAATCACGACTATTCCTTTCTTCGGCACTGCATAGACGGTGCAGGCTCGTGTGCGTGGCCAACTCTAGACGATGCGCCTCCAGTTGCCAGAATGTGCCCCAAAACCTCATCTGACTGGGGGTTATGCTGGTAGCGGACATGACTTCAGGCCAGAAAAGTGCTACCCTTGGGGGTATTCCCCTCTGACAAGGAGCGAACTGGCGTGCAATTGACCCCAGGGCAGAACCTCATCCATCCCCAGCACGGCCCGGCCGTGGTGCTTGGCGTCTCGCAGCGCACGGTGAAGGGCAACGTTGTCGACTACGTGTCCTTGGAGATCTGCGACACCGGCCTGCAGGTGATGGTTCCAGTGAGCAAGCTCGAGGTCGTCGGCATTCGCAACGTGGCCGGCCGTTCCATGCTCGACGAGTTGGCCGGCATCCTGACGGCCGATTCTGGCCAGATCGAGACGCAGTGGGCACGCCGGTACAAGGCTCAGCGCATGGAAGTGGCCTCTGGTGATCCCATGCGGATCGCCGCCGTCGTCCGAGATCTTCTGCGCCGGCACGAGGGCAAGGGGATGTCGCAGGCAGAGCGTGAGCTCATGCGCGAGGCCGCTGCCCCGCTCGTCGCCGAGATTGCACTCGCCGTCGATGTCACGGAGGGCAAGGCCCGCAGCGTTCTGCGCTCGCTGATCCTTGAGGGTTCGACGGCCGTCTTCGATCGGCTCGACGAGCTCGAGCCGATCGCGGCCTGAGTTACTCCGACACAACTCCCGGCGTGGCGTCAGCCGCCGGGGGTGCCCACGCCGTCGGATCCGCCTGCACCTGCTCACCCGACCGGATGTCCTTGACGGAATCGTCGTGGCCCGCACCGAACCAGACGAACGGGATGCCGCGACGCTCCGCGTAGCGGATCTGCTTGCCGAACTTGTCCGCCTTCGGCGCTACCTCGACGGCGATCCCCCGGCCGCGGAGCTGGGCCGCGACCGCGATCGCCTGCTCGCGGGTCTCCTCATTGTCGACGGCGACGAGCACGGCGCTCGGCACCGACCGAGAGGCAGTTAGCTTCCCCTGATTGATCAGCGGCGCCAGGATGCGCGTGATCCCGAAGGAGTAGCCGACACCCGGGAACGTCGTCTTGCCGTCGCTGGCCAGCGAGTCGTAGCGGCCGCCGGACGCGACGGAGCCGAGCTTCTCGGAGCCGACCATCAGCGTCTCGTAGACGGTTCCGGTGTAGTAATCCAGCCCGCGCGCGATCTTGAGGTCTGCCACCACGCGGTCCGGCACCGATGACCGGGCCACGCGAATGAGGCCCGACAACTCCTCCAAGCCAACGTCGAGCAGTTCGTGGTTGACGCCGAGTGCGCGAACCTGATCCACGAACGATTCGTCGGTGGCTGAGATGCCGGCCAGTCGGACGCACGCCTCGGCCTGAGCGTCGGAGAGCCCGACCTCAGAGGTGAGCAGGTTGTGCACGACTGCAGGACCGACCTTGTCGTACTTGTCCACGCGCTGCATGACGGGAGCGACGTCGTCGATCCCGAGCCCGCGGTAAAAGCCCTCGAGAAGCTTGCGGTTGTTCACGTGGAGCTGGACCTGCGGCAGGCCGAGGTCGCGGTGCAGCTTCTCGAACACGTCGATCGCCACCAGCGGGATCTCGACATCGTGGTGAGCGGCCAGAGCGCCCTGCCCGACGATGTCGATGTCTGCCTGGGTGAACTCGCGGTAGCGACCCTCTTGCGGACGCTCGCCGCGCCATACCTTCTGCACCTGATAGCGGCGGAAGGGGAAGGCCAAGTGGCCCGAGTTCTCCAGCACGTAGCGCGCAAACGGCACGGTGAGGTCGAAGTGCAGGCCGAGCTCGTCCGCATCGCTGGACTCCGCGTGGAGGCGCCGCACCACGTAGATCTCCTTGTCGATCTCGCCCTTGCGAGCCAGCTGGTCCAGCGGCTCGACGGCGCGAGTCTCGATCGGCGCGAAGCCGTGAAGCTCGAAGGTACTAGTGACGACGTCGAGTACGCGGTTCTCAACTAGCTTGCCGGCGGGCAGGAACTCCGGGAAACCGCTCAGCGGCTTGGGGCGGGACAAGCGAACCTCACAACTGGTCGGGCTGCAGATATGGGTTGGAGGCCAACTCCATCTCCATCCCGGTGGGCTGGCCGTGCCCCGGAAGCAGCGGGGTCTGCGGGGAGTAGCGCTCCACGATGCGCCGCAGCGAATCGCGCATCTCGTCCATGCTACCGCCGGGCAGATCCGTGCGTCCGATCGTGCCCGCGAAGAGTACGTCGCCGGTGAACACGATGGTGCCCGTCTCCCCCGTCACCTCCAGCAGGACCGATCCTTTCGTGTGGCCGGGGGCTGCGAACGGCGTGATCGTCATCCCCAACAGCTCGAAGGACTCCGGATAGTCGCGCACGTCGTTGATGGCGGGGAGGGTTTCGCCGCCGGTCAGCTGCCGCATCATGGCGTTGCCGTGGGGGCCCAAACCGTCGCCGGGGCGAGTCAGGAGATGTTGATCGGCCTCGGTCAGATACACGGGAATCTCGTGAGCCGCGGCAAGTAGATGCGCGTCACCGACGTGATCGAGATGGCCGTGGGTGGCCAAGATGGCCACCGGACGCAGTCCGCGACTGCTGAGCACCTCGTTCACCGCCGCTTGGGCGGTGATCCCTGGGTCGACGACGAAGCACTCCGTGGCGCCTTCTTCGGGCCACACCAGATAACAGTTTGCTCTCCATGCGGACACTTCAATGGGCTGAACAAGCACGAGTCCACCCTATCCGGCTAGATTGGGTTCATGAGCGAACCGCAAGCGCCCGCAGACTTTGGCCGCGTCGACGAAGACGGCACGGTATACGTCATCACGGGTGACACCGAACGAAGTGTCGGGCAGATCCCCGACTCCACCCCCGAAGAAGCCATGGCGTTCTACGTCCGCCGCTTCGAGAACCTCGCCGCCGAGGTGAGCCTGCTCGAGAAGCGCGTTGAGGCTCAGGCCATGTCGCCCGAAGAATCGAAGGCGGCCATCGCGACGGCCCGGACCAACGTCGAGGAGGCCAACGCCGTCGGCGACTTGGCGTCCCTGACCGCCCGACTCGACAAGCTCACCGAGCTTCTCCCGGCACAGTTCGAGGCACGCAAGGCGCAGCGCGCCGAGCAGAACGCCGCGACCGTGTCCGCGAAGGAAGCCATGGTCACCGAGGCAGAGCAGTTGGCTGAGGGCAACGACTGGCGCGGTGGCGTCGATCGCTTCCGCACGCTCCTCGACGAATGGAAGGCGCTCCCCCGCGTCGATCGCGCCACCGACAACGAGCTGTGGCACCGCTTCTCGTCGGCGCGCACGCAGTACACCCGCCGCCGCAAGTCACACTTCGCCGAGCTCAATGAGAAGCGCGACGGCGCCAAGGCGTTGAAGGAAGCCATCATCGCCGAGGCCGAGCCGCTGGCCGAATCGACGGATTGGGGCGCCACCTCAGGTGCCTTCCGCGACCTCATGGCTCGTTGGAAGGCGGCCGGTTCGGCTCGCCGTCAGGATGATGACGCACTCTGGGCCAAGTTCCGGGCCATCCAGGATCAGTTCTTCGAGGCTCGGACGGCGGCGCAGAGCGTGGTCGACGGCGAACAGGCCGAGAACCTCACCGCCAAGCAGGCGCTCGTCGCACAGGTGGAGAAGGACCTTCAGGGCGTCACCGATGTCGAGGCCGCCAAGGGCATCCACCGCGACTTCCTCTCGAAGTTCAACGAGCTCGGCCACGTCCCTCGCAACGCCATGCGCGATCTCGACGCCCGTGTGCGCGCGGTCAGCGACAAGGTGGCGGCCCTCGAGGCCGAGGAATGGAAGCGCACGGATCCGGAGGCTCGCCGTCGGGCTGAAGACACAGTTGCGATGTTCGAGGCTCAGATCGCCAAGCTCAACGACGATTTGTCGAAGGCCGAGGCGAAGGGCGATTCGAAGAAGGTCAAGGACGCCACCAAGTCCATTGAGACCTACACCAGCTGGCTGAATCAGGCCCGCGAGACGCTGGCCGACTTCACCCGCTGACGCGGAACGCGTCGTACACGCCGGGGACCCGGCGCACCTGCGAGATCACATGCTGCAGGTGCGTCGGGTCCGCTGCTTCAAAGGTGATCTTGCCGCTGAACTGACGCTTCTTGTTCGTCGTGATGTTCACGGCCAGGATGTCGATGTGCTGCTCGGACAGGGCGGCCGAGACGTCTGAGAGCAGGCGGGCCCTGTCGATGCCGTCGATCTGGATGGTGACGAGGAACGTGGAGCCGGCCTCATAGCCGGACCATTCGACGCCCACCACCCGCTCGGGTTCCTTCATCAGTGCAGGCACGTTGCTGCAATCCTTGCGGTGCACCGAGACGCCGTCGCCCTTGGTGATGAAGCCCATGATGTCGTCGCCGGGCAGCGGGTAGCAGCACTTGGCGAACTTCGCGACGACGGAGTCATCACCGTCGACCAGTACGTGGGCACCGTCGCGGACGGGCTGCCGGCGCTGGCGGACCACAACGTCCTCGGTGATGGTGTCGACGGCTTCTTCTTCGCCGCCGTGCAGCACGATGAGCTTCTCGACGACGCCTTGAGCCCCGATGTGTCCCTCACCGATGGCGTTGTACAGGCTGGGGACGTCTGAGAGGCCTAGATCGTTGGCGACGGCGGTGAGATTCTCAAGCGTGAGGAGACGTTGCATCGGGACGCCTGCGCGGCGCAGATCTCGCGCCAGCGCCTCCTTGCCCTGCTCGATCGCCTCGTCGCGACGTTCACGGGAGAAGTACTGGCGGATCTTCTGCTTGGCCCGGCTGGAGACGACGAATCCAAGCCAGTCGCGACTGGGCCCGGCGCCTTCCGCCTTGGAGGTGAGCACCTCTACCTTGTCGCCCTGGGCCAGCGGCGTGCTGAGCGCCACCAAGCGGCCGTTGACGCGGGCGCCGATGCATCGGTAGCCCACCTCTGTGTGCACGGAGAACGCGAAGTCCACCGGCGTGGCCCCGACTGGTAGGGCCATAACCTCGCCCTTGGGGGTGAAGACGTAGATCTCGTCGGCGTTGATCTCGAACATGACGGAATCGAGGAACTCGCTCGGGTCCTCGGTTTCCTTGCTCATGACGCCGAGCTGGTGCATGGCCTTCAGGCCCGCCTCTTCCGCGGTGATGCCGTCGCGGAGGTCTTCCTTGTACTTCCAGTGGGCCGCGACACCGTACTCGGCCCGACGGTGCATCTCGTGTGTGCGGATTTGGAACTCGACCGGTTCGTTGTTGGCGCCCAACACCGTCGTGTGCAGCGACTGGTACATGTTGAACTTCGGGCCGGCGATGTAGTCCTTGAAGCGTCCGGGGATGGGCTTCCATGCCGCGTGCGCGACGCCCAGCACCGCGTAACACTCGGCCGGGGTGTCGACGAGGACGCGCAGGCCGATCAGGTCGTAGATCTCCTTGAAGTCGCGGCCGCGGACCATCATCTTCTGGTAGATCGAGTAGTAGTGCTTGGGCCGCCCGTACACGGTGGCCTTGATCTTCGATTCGGCCAACAGCCCCTGGAATTTGGCGATCAGTTCGCGCAGGTAGCGCTCGCGGCCCGGCGCCTGTTGGGCCACCATGTCGACGATCTCGGCGTAGACCTTGGGCTCGATGCAGGCGAACGACAGGTCCTCGAGCTCCCACTTGATGGTGTTCATACCCAAGCGGTGGGCCAGCGGGGCGAAGATGTTGAGGGTCTCGGTGGCGATGCGGACCTGCTTGTCGGGCCGCAGGAAGCCGATGGTGCGCATGTTGTGGAGCCGGTCGGCCAGCTTGATCACGAGGACGCGGACTTCCTCGCTGGTGGCCATGATCATCTTGCGGATGGTCTCGGCCTTGGCCGTTTCGCCGTAGGTGAGCTTGTCCAGCTTCGTGACGCCGTCGACCATGTGCGCCACTTCGTCGGAGAAGTCCAGACGTAGCTGCTCCAGCGAGTATTCGGTGTCTTCGACGGTGTCGTGCAGGAGGGCCGCGACCAGGACGGGCTCGGTCATGCCCAACTCGGCGAGAATGGTGGCCACCGACAGCGGGTGCGTGATGTACGGATCGCCCGATTTCCGGGTTTGGCCCTCGTGATAACGCTCGGCGACGCGGTACGCGCGTTCCAGCAGTTCTAGATCAGCCTTGGGGTGGTTGGATTTGACGATCCTGAACAACGGATCGAGGACGGCCGATTTCGGTTTGACGGCGCCCAGCCGGGCGAGACGGTGCCGCATCCGCAGGCGAGGCTGCTCAGGCCCCGTCGCCAGTCTCGACGCTCCACCGAAGCCGTCATCCGCCATGGGCCAGCCTCCTGTCTCCTAAGGCCCCCATGCTAGTCGGTGCCGACCACTAGTCGTCGAATGTTCTCAGGACGTCCTTCGACACGGGAGGATGTGCTCGACGCACCACGATGAGCTCGTCGCCGAGCTCGATCCGCATGGCGGTCTGGTCGTAGAACCGGCGCAGCGTGCCATTGCGGATGATGCCGATGACCCGCTCCCCTGTGATGCCCGACGGCGGTTGTCCGGCCTCGTGGGGCTCGGCAAGACGCTGGTGGACCTCCAAGCCCTCAGCGCCCGTCAGCATGTCCTGCATGATCGTGCCCAGTTCCGGGCCGATGGCAGACAGGCCCAAGAGGCGGCCGACCGTCTCCGAGCTCGTGACCACCGACGACGCGCCGGACTGCCGCACCAGCGGAACGTTGACCTGCTCCCGAACGCTGACGATCACACCCGCGGTCGGGTTGAGTTGCCGCACCGTGAGCGTGGCCAGGATGGCTGCGTCGTCGCGGTCGAGCGAAATGATCACTTGTCTGGCTTTGCTCACCTCGGCGCGTCGCAGGAGATCCCGGCGCGTGGCGTCGCCTTGGAAGGCCGCGAGCCCGTCGTAGTTGGCGTCGTTGATGGCTGCGGCGCTGCCGTCGATGACGACGATCTTGTCTGCGGGTTCTCCCTGTCGGCGAAGGGTGTTGACCGCGCTACGGCCCTTGGTGCCATAGCCGATCACGACGATGTGGTTGCGCATCCTTCTTCTCCAGATCGAATCCTTGATGGCGCGGCTGCCCTGATTGGCGAGCACCTCGATGGTGGTACCGACCAACACCACCAGGAAGGCGATGCGCAATGGGGTGACCACCAGCGCGTTCAGCAGGCGGGCGTGCGGGGCGATCGGCGTGATGTCGCCGTAGCCGGTTGTGGTGATCGTGACGGTCGAGTAGTACAGCGCGTCGATCAGGCTAACTCCGTCGCCGGCCGTGCTGTCGACGTACGAATCGCGATCAAGCCAGACCAGCAGCGTGCTCAGTGCGAGGAAGAGCAGCGCCAAGAGCGCGCGTCGGCCCAGCTCCTTGAACGGCGAGGATGCGATTCGAGGGAGGCTGACCATCGACAGGATGCCTTCACGGCCTCCGGCCTGCCACTTCGCCATGGCGTCAGACTGTCACCAGTGCGGTGCAGTTGTCGATGCCCTTCTCGGCGAGTCGCTGGCGACCCCCGAGGAAGGACAACTCCATCACCACGCTGACGTGCACCAGTTCGGCGCCCATCTGCTTCAGCAGCTCAGCGGTGGCGCTGACGGTGCCGCCGGTGGCGAGCACGTCGTCGACCACCAGAACCCGGGCACCGGGCTTGATGGCGTCGCGGTGCATCGTCAGCGTCTCGAAGCCGTACTCGAGCTCGAAGGACTCCTCGATCGTCTCGCCGGGCAGCTTGCCGGGCTTGCGGACAGGCACGAAGCCTGCACCGAGGGCCAGGGCAACCGGGGCCGCGAAGATGAACCCGCGTGCTTCCATGCCCACCACGACGTCGATCTGCTTGGGTGCGCTGGTCACGAGTTCCGTGATGGCGGCCTGGAAACCGGTTGGCGAGGCCAACAGCGGGGTGATGTCCTTGAACACCACGCCCGGCTTCGGGAAGTCCGGAACATCCGCGATCAGGCTGCCGACGAGTTCGCGCCGCTTCAGAGCTTCCGACATCATCGCTGGCCCTTTCGCTGTGCCCTCGTGCTGGCCGTGCGGCGCACGTTGCGCTGCGCAGGCTCGATTACCTCGTCAACATAACCCACGCTGTGATCGGCCGTGATGGAACCGGCATCCGTCTTACGCGCGGCCTTGTGTTCGGCGCGGGCGATGCGGCGGGCGATCGTCTCACGGTGCTCGATCATGCCCGGCTCCCGCTCACGCAACCACGCCAGCAGCGGGGCGGCGATGAACAGAGACGAGTAGGCGCCGGCGATCATGCCAACCAGCAGCGCCAGGCCGAGGTCGGCAAGCGGGCCGCTCTGTAGCCACGAGCCCGCGACAAACAGCGCCAACACCGGCAGGACACCGATGACGGTGGTGTTCAGGGAGCGCACCAGCACCTGGTTGACCGCGAGGTTGGCCTGGTAGGAGTACGTCTTGTTGGTGTGCTCAAGACCCTTGACGTTCTCGCGGATCTTGTCGAAGACCACCACTGTGTCATAGAGCGAGTAACCCAAGATGGTCAGCACACCGATGACGGTCGACGGCGTGACGGTGAAGCCCACCGCCGCGTAGACGCCGACGGTGACTATCAGGTCGTGGAACACGGCAACGATCGCGGCGATTGACATCTTCCAGTCGCGGAAGTAGACCGCGATCAGAAGCATAACCAGCACGACGAACACGACGAGCGCCATCAGGCCCTGACGCGAGATCTGATCGCCCCACGACGCACCGATGGCGTTGTAGGTCACATCAGCCGGCGCCACCCCTGCGATCTCGGCGATCTGGCCACGAACCGTCGTGGTCTCCTCGGGAGTCAGCGAGCGGGTCTGGACCCGGATGTTGCTGTCGCCAAGCGCAAAGACCTGCGCGTCCAACTCTCCGACCGGGATCTCGCTCACCTTGCCGCGGACATCGTCGACGGTGGTGTCGCTGATGCTCATCGGCGCCTGGAAATCCGTACCGCCGCTGAACTCGATACCCAGGGTGAGGCCGCGGACCAGCATCAACAGGATGCAGACGGCCAGCAGGATGCCGGAGAAGGTGAACCAGAGCTTCCGGTTCTTCATGAAGTCGTAGCTGAGCTGGCCGGTGTACAGCCGCTCGGCGATGCCAAGCTTCTTGGTGCTCATCACGCCTCCTTCGGTGCAGCGGTGGCGGTCTGACGACGGGTAAAGCGGCGGCCGAGCAGCGAATCGCGGCTGACGCCCATGTGCTCGGCGTCGAGGCCGGACCACTTGTGGCCCTGACCGAAGAACTTCGTCCGGCCCAGCAGCTCGACCAGCGGCTTGGTGAAGAAGAACACCACGCAGAGGTCGAGGATGGTGGTGAGGCCGAGCGTGAAGGCGAAGCCCTTCACCGCGCCGACGGCGAGGATGAAGAGGACCGCGGCCGAGAGCAGCGACACAGCGTCGGAGATGACGATGGTGCCGCGGGCCTTGGCCCAACCCGACTGCAGAGCCGACTTCAGCGACTTGCCCTCGCGGATCTCGTCGCGGATGCGCTCGAAGTAGATGATGAACGAGTCTGCCGTCACCGCGATACCGACGATGGCGCCGGCGATGCCCGGCAGGTTCAGCGCGAAGCCCACCACTTGGCCGAGCAGCACCATCAGCGCATAGGTGGCAGCGGCGGCGACAGCGAGCGACAGCACCACGACGATGCCCATGCCCCGGTAGTACAGGAACGAGTAGAGCGCCACGACCGCCAAGCCGATGAGGCCGGCGATGATGCCGACCCGCAGCTGCTCGCCGCCCAGCGTTGCGGAGACAGTCTCCACCTGCGAGGGCTCAAAGCTCAGTGGCAGGGAGCCGAACTTCAGCACGTTGGCGAGGCTGGCCGCCGTGTCCGCGTTGAAGCCGCCGCGGATGATGGCCTCGCCGTTGATGATGCGGTCCTGCGCGATGGCGGCCGATTCGACGACGCCGTCGAGCACGATGGCGAACATGTCGCGCGGCTGCGGCTGACCGAGCAGTGCGCCCGTCATCTGCGACATCTGCGAGGTGCCGGTGCTGTTGAAGCTCAGCGTGACCGCGTAGGCCAGCTCACCCTGCGGGATGCCGAAAGATGCGGTGGCGAGGTCTTGACCCTTGATGGCCGTGGGGCCCAGCAGGTACTTCTGCAGCCCCTGCTCGTCGCAGGCGACGAGCGTGCGAGTGGGATCCTCGTGCGTCGCGTCACCACAGGAGAACTCCTGGAAGGCCTGCAGATCTGCGTCGGTGGGCTGGTAGGCCATCACCTGATCAATGCCGAGGACGTCCTTGTCGGCGCCGTTGTCGGCGGGATCGGTGGGGGCCAGCGGCAGGCCGGGCAGCGGGGTGTCGCCCTCGCTGGGCTCGGTGACCGGACCGGTTCCGGCGCCCACGGTCAGGACGGGGCGGAAGGCGAGCTGTGCGGTGGCGCCGACGAGCTCGACGAGATCGTCGCGCTCCACGTTCGGGGCAGACACCACGATGTGGCGATCGCCCTGCACCGCGACGCTGGCCTCGCCGACGCCCAGGCCGTCGACTCGCTGCTGGATGATGTCGCGGGCAAGCTCAAGCGATTCCAGCGGCACGTTGTTGTTCGTCGCCGTCAGGGTGATCGTCTGGCCACCCTGCAGGTCGAGGCCGAGCTTGGGCGTCCACGAGTTGGTGGCCGCCATGATCACGTACATGCCCGCGATCAGTAGAAGAAAGACGGTGAGGACGACGCCGGGGCGTGACCTCTTTGCGGTAGTGGCCACTTACTTGGCGTCCCCCGCGCGCGGAGCCTCGTCCGACGGAAGATCATCGACGTCGGTGGGCTGCTGGTCGGCAGGCTGGCTGTCCGAGAAGTAGGCTTCCTCGATCTCCGCGAGGGCCTTGGCCTCGTCGTCGGCGATCGTGGCGTCCATGTCCTCTTCGGCGATGCTCTCGTCGTCGGTGAACTCGAACTCTTCATCGTCGGCCACCACACGGCGAGCCACGTTGCCCTTGAGGACGGTGACTTCAACGCCGGGGGCGAGTTCGACGATGAGCTGGCGCTCACCGGCGTGGGCGATGGTGCCGAACATGCCGGAGGTGAGCAGAACCCGCTCTCCGGGGGCCAGCTGCGCCTGCATCTCCTGGTGCTCGCGCATCCGCTTCTGCTGTGGGCGGATCATCAGGAAGTACATGAGCGCGAACATCGCGACCAGCATCAATAGGAATTCCATGGGGCTTTTCTCTCAGTAACTACGACAGTGGGCCATCGCTCAGAATAGCGGAGAGCCCTCAAAAGTCGTCATTGACCAGCGGTTAGTCGCCGTCGAAAAGTGACGGCATGGACGATGGAGGACGCACTCCGACATGCTCATAGGCGGCTCTGGTGGCCACGCGACCCCGTGGGGTGCGCACCATGAGGCCTTCACGGATGAGGAACGGCTCGGCCACCTCGGAGACGGTCTCGATCTCCTCGCCGACGCTGAGCGCCAGCGTGGACAGCCCGACTGGGCCGCCGTCGAACAGTTTGGTGAGGGCTTCGAGCACGCTACGGTCCAGCCTGTCGAGGCCGCGCTCATCCACCTCGTAGAGGTCCAGGGCTGCCCGGGCGACATCGCGCGTGACCTGAGCATGCCCCTTGACCTGCGCGAAGTCGCGCACACGCCGCAGCAGTCGGTTGGCGATGCGGGGCGTGCCGCGGGAGCGGCCGGCGATCTCCGAGCGCGCGTCGTCCTTGATCCGGACCCCCAACTTGGCGGCCGACCCTGCGACGATGCCGGCGAGATCGTCGGCTGCATAGAAATCGAGTTGCGCCGTGAACCCGAAGCGGTCGCGCAACGGCCCCGGCAACAGGCCGGCGCGCGTGGTGGCGCCCACCAAGGTGAACGGCGGTAGGTCGATCGGGATGGCCGTGGCGCCAGGTCCCTTGCCCACGATGACGTCGACGCGGAAATCCTCCATGGCGAGGTAGAGCATCTCCTCGGCGGGCCGCGAGAGTCGGTGGATCTCGTCTAGGAACAGCACCTCCCCCTCGTCGAGCCCGGAGAGGATGGCCGCCAGATCGCCGGCGTGTTGGATCGCTGGGCCGGAAGAGATCCGCAGGCCGGTATTGAGCTCGGCCGCGATGATCATCGCGAGCGTCGTCTTGCCCAGGCCGGGCGGACCGGAGAGCAGCACGTGATCCGGAGCGCTGCCGCGGTGCTGGGCAGCGTCGAGGACCAGGCCGAGCTGTTCGCGGACGCGTGGCTGCCCTTCGAACTCGGCGAGCCGCTTGGGCCGGAGCGCCGCCTCGAAATCCCGCTCCTCGATGGTGGCTTCGGGATCCACTTCCGAGTGCTCCATCAGCGCCTCGCCAGCGAGTTCAGCGCCGCGCGAAGCAGCTTCGCGATCCCGATCTGTGGATCGTCATCCACCAAGTGGGCGACGTTGTCGCAGGCCGCGTCGGCGTCTCGTGACGACCAGCCGAGCGACTGAAGGCCCTCGCTGACCTGCACCCGCCAGGCGTCGTCGGCCTGCATCGGGGCAGCTCCCCCGTCGGTGTTCTCTGCATCCTCGAGCAGGAGCACCTTGTCCTTCAGCTCGATCACGATCTTCTGCGCACCCTTGGTGCCGATGCCGGGCACCGAGCAGAGGCGTTTGATGTCCTCGCTCAGCACTGCTCGCTTCAGCTCGGCGGGCGTCAAAACCGACACGATGGCCAACGCCAGCTTCGGCCCGACCCCCGACGCCGATTGGACGAGTTCGAAGGCTTCGCGCTCGGCGTCCGTGGCGAACCCGAACAGGGTCATGGAATCCTCGCGGACGACGAGGCTGGTGAAGAGGGTCTGCACCTCAGACGGCCGCAGGGAAGCGGCGGTGCCGGGGGTGACGTGCACGCGGTAGCCCACTCCCCCGACGTCGACGACGCACGACGTGGCCCCCGCCACGATCACGGTTCCCGTGAGTTGAGCGATCACTTCTTCCCCTTGGCTGCCGCCACCGCGGCGGCGTAACGATTGGTGGTGGGCCCGCGCCAGACGTGGCACACCGCCACGGCCAGCGCATCGGCCGCGTCCGCCGGCTTCGGCGGGGCCGAGAGCCGGAGGATGCGGGTAACCATAGCCGCCACCTGTGACTTATCCGCGGAGCCGCTGCCGGTCACCGCCGCCTTCACCTCACTGGGAGTGTGGAAGGTGACGGGGAGGCCTCGGCGGGCGCCCCCCAGCGCGGCCACTCCGGAGGCTTGGGCGGTGTCCATCACCGAGTTGAGATTGTGTTGCGAGAAGACGCGCTCGATGGCGATGGCCTCCGGCGAGTACTCCGCGAACCACTCGTCCAACCCCTGTTCGAGCGCGTAGAGCCGCGAGGCCACGTCGAGTTCGCTGGCGGTGCGCACCACACCGACCGCGATCAGGGTGGGCGGACGCCCGACCGTCCCCTCGACGATCCCCACTCCGCAGCGGGTGAGACCCGGATCGATGCCGATGACGCGCATCGGTCAGTCTTCGGACTCGAGCGCCTCCGCCACCTCTGGGGTGAGGTCGACGTTGGTGTAGACGTTCTGCACGTCGTCGGAATCCTCGAGCGCGTCGATGATCTGGAAGATCTTGTTCGCCGTGTCCACCGAGTCCACCGTCTGGTTGAACGACGCCACGAACTGGACCTCGGACGAGTCGTACTCCAGGCCGGCTGCCTCGATGGCCTTGCGCACCTCGACGGTGTCGTTCGGATCGCAGTGGGCTTCCCACGTGTCGCCGTTGTCGCTGACGTCCTCGAGGCCCGCGTCGAGCGCGGCCTCCATGACCTGATCCTCGGAGATCCGCGCGGAGCCCTGCTCCTTGGGCACCACGACGACGCCCTTGCGCGAGAAGAGCCGCTGCACCGAGCCGACGTCGGCCATCGTGCCGCCGTTGCGGGTGACGGCGACGCGCACGTCGGACGCGGAGCGGTTGCGGTTGTCGGTGAGGCACTCGATCAGGATGGCGACGCCCGCCTGGCCGTACGCCTCGTACATGATGGTCTCGTAATCGGCACCACCGGATTCAGCGCCGGAGCCGCGCTTGACGGCGCGGTCGATGTTGTCGTTGGGAACCGAGGACTTCTTCGCCTTTTGGATGGCGTCGTACAGCGTCGGGTTGCCCGAAGGGTCCCCACCGCCGATCCGTGCGGCAACTTCGATGTTCTTGATCAGCTTGGCGAACAGCTTGCCGCGCTTGGCATCGATCACGGCCTTCTTGTGCTTGGTCGTCGCCCATTTGGAGTGGCCTGACATCTGAGACCCACTTTCTCGAAAATCCAGCTAATTGTGTGTGCTCGAGAGAGCTTATCGTGCGCTCAAGAAACGACCTTGGTCAGCAGTGCCACGGCGTCTCGTGTCGTGTACCCGATCTGCTCAGCCAACGTGGCGATTCCGCTCTCGTCTTCGGTGTCGATCCCGATGCCGGCCTCGACGCAGCCGTCGGCACGCATGTTATTGAGGCAGGCCGCCAGCATCGCGACGGCGATGCCCTTGCCGCGGTGATCCGGATGCACGCCGAAGCGTTCCGTCCAGCCGTAGAGCGGTCCATCGGAATCTGTGGATTCGTCGACGCCGCTCATCGCGTAGCCCACCACCTCATCGTCGACGGTGGCGAGGACGGACCACTCCGGCCGGAACGTGGCCTCGGCCAAGCGGTCTGCCCATGATTCCGGGGCCACCTCGGTGTCGGTGATCGACGAGAAACACAGGTTGTGCAGGCGACGAACAGTCTCCGAGTTGCTCGGCACGAACGTGTGCAGCTCTACGCCGTCGACGGCGGGCACGTGCACAGGCTTGGTGAGGTCGCGCGCCAGATCGTAGTAGAAGCGCGTGGGCGCGAATCCGATGCGACTGGCCACCCGCTCCAAGCCGGCGCGACCGATCTCGGCGTAGCAGCCCAACCACAGCGGTTCACCGGGGCAGTGCTCGTCCCGCCATGCGACGGCGTGGCTCAGCTGCCAGTGCAGGAGTGCGGTGCCGATGGAGAGGTGGCGGTGCGTCGGATGAACCCCACCCATCAGGAACATCTGCAGAGGTTCGCGGCTGGCGATGTAGTTGATGCCGTAGGCCGTAAGCGTGCTGTACGGATCGCGGCCGCCCACGGCCTGACCCTCGGGGATGTTCAGGCGGCGCGAATCGATCTCGGCGGCGATGCCAGAGAGCACCGAATTGTCGAGGGCGGCGATCTGCTCTCGGAGTTCGCGCAGTTCGGGACGATCGGCGTCGGTCAAGATCCCCCACGTCAAATGGGGCTCGACGTACGCTTCCATTCCGACCTCCGGCCTTGATGGTTCAAGTCTAGAGGGAAGCCACACTGGCTAGCCGCGATGGGTCGCTTAGCGCCAGATGTTCGAGCGCCGCTCGGGCTTGGGTGCCGCCTGTTCCCAGAGCCGACGCCAGCGCGCCGTCGGTTCGACGGCCACGGGTGCCGCAACTCCTTGGCGGCGGCGCTCAACGGTCCACCACGACAGGTCGCCCTCGTGCACCAAGTGCTCGACGCGCACCTGCAACTCTTCCGTGGCTTCCGTGAGGGTGCGTCCCCGAACATAGATCGGAGCGCCGAACCGGACCGACACCTTGGGCTTCGTGCGCAGCGAGAGCTTGAGCACGTCCTTGAGCTTGAAGGTTCCCGCCAGACCCACCGGAATGATGGCGACGTTGTACTGGTTGGCGAGGTCTGCCGGCACGGTGGAGAACTCCCCCACCAAGCGGCCGCTTGCCGGCTCGTCGGTGAAGACGACGACGTTGCGTCCCTTGGACAGGGTGCGCGACAGGCGGATGTTGAGCGGGCGCAGCCGACCGGGCAGAGCGGCGCGCAGCACCTGATAGTCCAGCGCGCCCTGCTCGTTCGCCGCGAAGATCACGGGCTGGCTCATGCCGGTGAGGGTGTCGGCGCCCACCAACTCGACGTCGAGCCGGAGCCCAAGTAGCCGGAGGGCCAAGTGCTGCGTGGACAGGTTGGCGCGGAAGGACAGCGGTCGCGACGGTGCCGGAGCGGGCGCGTCGGCGGGGCGCCACCGTCGAAGACTCGAGCGCAGCGCCGCCACCAGATCCTTGGGCCACGTCAGCTTGAGCTTCGATTTGCCGCTCTTCGGCTGGGCCCACGACGCGAGATCACGAGTCATCGCACATCACCCAGAGCGAGTCCCGGGCCGCGCAGGTACGTGATCTCCGGCGCCTGGCCCACCGCGTTCGACGCGATCTCCAGGGCGTCAGCGAACGTGGTCGCGGCTCGGTGCCCCAGGACTGCTGCCGTGCGGCGATCTCCACCAACCCAGATCACGTTGGAGAAGTGGCGGGCGGCATCCGCGGTGGCGTACCACTCGTGGAAGACGCGCAGCGGGTGGTGGGCGAACTGCTTGCGGTACAGGTCCAAGTACCACTCGTCAGCGATGGCCGCAGGCTCGTGACGCTCAGCGATCTCAGCCGTGTCGATGGTTTCGCTCAGCACCTTGGCGTAGAAATCTGCCGCGGCCGAGTGGCGACGGTTGGCGAAGCGGTGCACCAGCGGATGGAAGGCGATCAGCACCCCACCCTCTCGGGTGTACGGCTTGCCCATGTGGGTGCCGGCCTGCCGGACGAGCGCGTGGTGTGCCGCGCTGAGCGGCGAGCCGATCGGGTCACCCTCGTCGACGCTGGCGCCCCACACCGACGCGACGAGGACGTCGGCCTGGCCGTTGACCTCGACGGCGTTGGCGGCCTGCCACACCTGTCGCGAATGCTTGAGCACCTCGCCGTGGTCGCCGCCGAGGACATCGACGACGGCGTAGTCGGCCAGAGGATTGCCGTGGAGGAAACGGGCCCCCTGACGAGGCAGCGCCGCCACAACCTGACGGGCGGTGACCAGCGCGAGCCGGTCGGCCAGGCTCCATTCCCATTCGCGCTTGCCGACGAACCGGAGATTGCGGCCCAGCAACGGTTGCCCGAGGACGGCGACCAGCGAGAACACGCTCAGCGCGGACTTGGTGAGTTCGCCCACCTGATCCGCGAAGGCCTCGTCGCGGTGCACCCCGCGCAGACGGTTGATGGTGCTGACGTCGCTGAGGCCGGTCACCAGCGGGCAGCCCGTGGTGTAGTCGGCGCGCACACCGACGACCACGACGAGATCTGACTCGGCCACTCGCTTGTTGAACCGGACAGCATGCCCGTCGATCTCCCCCAGCGTGACCAGATCGTCGCCGGTCACGTCGTGGCTCGTGACGAGCCCGTCCGGCAGGAAGGACGACGCCACGCGGTCGCCGAGCACGGTGGTGACCTGCGTGGCCGACCACCGCTGCTTGAGCCCGTTGGCGATGACGATCTGGACGTCGTCGACGCCCACGCGGGCCGCGGTTTCGAGGACCGATTCGACGAGGGCGCGGCGGATGTCGAACTCGGGTCGCGGCAGCGGCCAATCGCAGTCTTCGACGACGATCGTCAACGTCGTGTCGGCCTGCAGCCGCGAGGCCAAGGCATCGCCGCCGATCGGCGCGTTGAGCGCCGACTCGATCAGGCCGACCGACCCGGTGGAGGCGACGGCATCAGCCGGGTACACCACCTTGGTGCCGACTCCGATGCGCTCGAGCTTCAGCTGCGAGCCCGACATCGTCATGAGCGGCGGGGTTGAGGCGTCTGCCTCCAGCACAAATCCGGGACGAGACATCAGTCTTCCTTTCCGTTCACGACATTCTCCAGCGGGGAAGCGGCGACATGGCCTGCCATTCGACGATGGACCAGCCCTTGCTCTTGGCGGCGCGCATCAGCCCGATGTCTGGGCTCACCGCGACGGGGTGACCGACGGTGTTGAGCATCGGCAGATCGACGTGGCTGTCGGCGTACGCGAAGCTCTGTTGCAGATCGATGTCGTGCAACTTGGCGTAGTGGTTGAGCCAGGCCGAGCGGGATTCGCCCACCATGGGCGGGCCGCTCAGAAAGCCGGTGCAGCGGCCCTGTTCGTCGGTGGCCAACTCAGCCGCGACGATGTGATCGAACAGACCCTCGAAGGGGCGCGTCAGCGGGCGGATCACGCCGGTCATCAGGATCGTGGTGTGACCGGCGTCGCGGTGCTCCCGGATTCGGCGGACGGCGTCGGGTGACATGCGGTCGAGGATCAGCGGGGCGAGCTTCTCGTCGACATATTCCTCGAGTGCCGCCAGATCAGCGCCGGCGTAACGTCGGTAGATCGAGCGCAGGAAGACACCGCGGTCGCGTCGTTCGGCGCCCAAGTAGAGCGGCAGCATGGCGGCGACGCTGGCCACTTCGGCCGCACGACGCAGTGGCGGGAGCTCCGGCAGCCGCGACCACAAGTACGTCTCGACGACATTGGTGGCCATAACGGTGCCGTCGAGATCGAACGCCGCGAGCACGGTGCCCGGCTGCGTCGGCTTGAGGTCACGGAACGTCACCGAGCGGGCGTTGCGGCGCTTGCGAGCGGCCTCGAGGCGGCGCACCGGGTCCGTGATCGACGGGATGTGCACCTCTTGCATGTAGTGCGTCCAGTCGAAGTTGGCGGAGTCGAACCCGAACTTCTCCCGGTCGTCGGGATGCAGCGAGTTGTGCAGAGCCAAGGTGTTGTCGTCGACGAAGTGCAGCTCGGACTGGAGGTACTCGCCATACAGCGTCAGGTACTTGCCGAGGAAGTCGAGTTGCTTGCGCGACTTGTCGAGCGCAGCGGCCCACTTCCGGACCTGCTTGCCGCGAGGGGCGTAGCTGAGGGCCCAGTTGCCCACCTTGACGCCCTTGTCAGCCACCCACATGAACTTCTCGATGGGGTCCGCACCGGGGAACTTCCACGTCGCCAGCGGCGATGAGCCCTGACCGACGGTGTACGGGTGCTCCGCGAAGTAGGCGCGTACGTGCTCGTAGATGCCGCGGAAGGTGAGCGGGTTCCGGGCACCGGAACTGCCGTGGTAGAACTCCGGCTGACCCACCTCGGGTTCCGTGGCGCACACGGCGATGATGCCGTTAACGATGTAATCGCAGGGGATGATGTCGATGACCGCATCGGGAGATGCCGGGAACTCGGGCAGCTGGCCGCGACCGTAGGCGAGGATGATCGGATCGGCCATCTTGAAGCCTTCGATCCAGCCCGGGTAGGGGTAGCGCAGCGACGATTCGACGATGGCGGGGCGGAACACCGAGACGCGGAAGTCCTTGCCCAGATCCGTGACGACGCGCTCGCCCATGGCCTTGGCGAAGGTGTAGACGTCTGTCCAGCCGAGCGAGCGGGCCCGCTCGGTACCCGCGGAGACGAGCTCCTGCTTCACCCACTCCTGGCGACGCCGTTCGGTGTCCTCCGAGGTGGTGAGGTAGCCGGCCTTGGCGTGGAGAGCCTCGGCCTCCTTACGGAGAGCCGTCAGCTGATCCGCGCTGCGCGACATGGTCTCGATGTGCGCCTTCATGGCGAGGGCGGCTTCGGTCTCCGCCTCGTAGTCGATGTCGTGCACGTGGGCGGCCTCGGGGATCGCTCCACGTCGGCGTCCTGCCGTATAGGCGGTGGAGACCTGCACGTAGTGCGGGATGCGCACCAGGTTCCCGTCCTCGTCGGAGCACGCCTTGCGCACCTGCGCGATGAGGGCCTTGGTGCCGACAACGTTGGTCTGGAACGCCTGATCGATCGGCGGGTCGAAGGAGACGTCGCCGGCGCAGTGCAGCATGACGTCGAGGTCGCGCGGAAGGTCCGGCACGTTGGGCAAGTCGCCCTCGATCACTTCCACCCGGGTGCCGATGAGGTTCTCCGCTCCCCCGGCGGCGCTTGCGACGTCGGCGAAGATCTTCTTCTTCAGGAGCGACACCACGCGTTCATGCGCGGTGACGGAGCCCTTGCGTCGCACCAGGACCGACACCGTGGTTTCGGGGCACTCGGTGAGCACCTTCCATAACAGCTGCTCGCCGATGAAGCCGGTGACACCGGTCATCACGATCTTCTTGCCGGCCAGCAGCTCAGAGATTCGGCCGTCGAGCAGCGGCGGGACGTGCACGTTGACAGAGTTGGCCACACCGAACGTGCTGGCGGGAGGCCTAGCCATCGACGTCACCCTCGGCCACGGCCAGCGCCTCTTCGATGGTGAATCGGCCGACGTAGAGCGCGGTGCCGATGATGGCGCCCTCGACGCCGTCGCCCACGAGGGCGCGGAGCTCGCGCAGGTCGTCCAGCGTGGAGATGCCGCCAGAGGCGATGACCTTCTTGCCAGAGCGTTCGGCGACGGCCTTCAGCAGGCCGACGTTGGGGCCGGTCAGCATGCCGTCGGAGTTGACGTCGGTCACGACGAAGCGTTCGCAGCCGGCCGCCACCAGCCGATCCAGGGTTTCGGGCCACGGGCCACCCTCGGTGGTCCAGCCCCGGGCCGCGAGGTTATCGCCGCGGACGTCGAGGCCGATGGCGATGCGATCACCGTGTTCGGCGATGATCCGTTCGCACCATTCGGGGTTCTCGAGCGCGGCGGTGCCGATGTTGACCCGCCGGCAGCCCGTCTCCAGAGCCCGGTTGAGCGACTCGTCGTCGCGGATGCCGCCGGAGAGCTCCACCTTGAGGTCCAGCTGCCCGACGATCGACTTCAGGAGTTCGGCGTTGCTGCCGCGGCCGAACGCAGCGTCGAGATCGACGAGGTGCAACCATTCGGCGCCGCCGTCCTGCCAGCGCAGCGCGGCGGTCAACGGATCGCCGAACTCCTTCTGGGTTCCGGCGATTCCCTGCACGAGCTGAACGGCTTGGCCGCCCTGTACGTCGACAGCGGGCAACAGTTGAAGCTTCTCCACGACGCCCAACCCTACCGCGTCGGAGACTCGCTGCGGCACCACGAGTTGCGCCCGTGGGCGTTGCGCCCCGCGGGCTCAGCCGACCCGTTCTACAGGCTGCCCAGCCAGTTGCGAATGAGGCGAGCGCCGGCGGCGCCGGACTTTTCTGGGTGGAACTGCGTCGACACCGTGGAGCCGTTCTCGACGGCGGCGACGAAGGTGACGCCCTCGTGCGTCGCTGTGGTCACAGCGGCGCCCTGTGGAGCCTCGTGCGCGGCGTAGCTGTGGACGAAGTAGAACCGTTCCTCACCGAGCCCGTGGAACAGGCGACTGCCTGCGGGCGGATCGACGAGGTTCCAGCCCATGTGCGGGAGCCGATGGGCCTGCAGGACGCTCACGTCGCCCGGGTAGATGCCGACGCCGTCGACGACCACGCCATGCTCGCTGCCCCGTTCGAACAGCACTTGGTGGCCGACGCAGATCCCGAACAGAGGCCTGCGCGCAGCGACCCACTCGTTGATGAGCTGATCGCCGCCCACAGCTCTGAGGCCGTCCATGCACGCGGCGAACGCCCCGACCCCGGGCACCACGAGGGCATCGGCGTCGAGCAGCGCGGCGTGGTCAGCGGTGACGAGAACGTCGGCGCCCGCGTCGGAAAAGGCACGCGCCGCGGAATGAAGATTGCCCGACCCGTAGTCCAGCAGGCCGACCCGGCGGTTCAGAGTGCGCCCTTGGTGCTCGGCACGCCCTGCTGGCGCGGATCCAGTTCGACGGCCTCGCGGAGGGCCCGCGCCAGTGCCTTGAACTCGGCCTCGACGATGTGGTGCGGATCGCGGCCGCTGAGTAGGCGAAGGTGCAGGCAGAGGCCGGCGTTGAGGGCCAGCGCCTCGAACACGTGGTAGGTCATCGAACCGGCGTACGGCACGCCACTGCCACCGATCAAGGCGTACGCCTGGCCGTCCGGCTCGCCCTGGCAAGTGACATAGGGGCGCCCGGCGACGTCGACGACGACGTCTGCGACCGCCTCGTCGAGCGGGACGACGGCGTGGCCGAAGCGGCGGATGCCGGACTTGTCGCCCAAGGCTTCTTTCAGCGCTTGGCCGAGCACGATGGCGACGTCCTCGATGGTGTGGTGGCCGTCGATGTGCAGGTCTCCGGTGGCCTCCACCTCGATGTCGATGAGGGAGTGCTTGGCCAGCGCCGTCAGCATGTGGTCGTAGAAGCCCACGCCGGTGTTGATGGTGGAGGCGCCGGTGCCGTCGAGGTCGATGGTGACCTTGATGGTGGACTCGGAGGTGGAACGTTCCTTGGTGGCGGTGCGGCTCACTGCTGCATCCCTTCTCGGTGGGGCTGGAGTTCGGCGAGGGCGGCCTTCAGGGCAGCCATCTCGTCCGGGGTTCCTGCGGAGACGCGCAGGTATCCAGCGGGTCCAGTCTCTCGGATCAGGATGCCCCTGTCCACGAGGTCTTGCCACACCTGGTGGCGGTCGGTGAAACGCCCGATGAGCGAGAAGTTGGCCTCGGAGTCGATCACGTCGAAGCCTTGCTCCCGCGCCCACGCCTCGAATCCGCGGGCTTCGGCCGTCAGCGCGCGGACCTGAGCGAGGAGCTCGTCCGCGTGCGCCAGCGCGACGCGCGCGACAGCCTGGGTTTGGGCGCTCAGGTGGTACGGCAGGCGCACGATGCGACATGCGTCCACGATTGCTGGGGCAGCGGCGAGGTAGCCGACGCGGCCGCCGGCCAGTGCGAAGGCTTTCGACATGGTGCGCGACACCACCAGGCGCGGGTGCTTGGTGAGCAGGGTGAGAGCGCTGGGCCGAGCCGAGAATTCCTGATAGGCCTCGTCCGCGACCACGATCGCGTCCGTGTTCGAACAGATCTCGTCGATCACCTCGACGGGGGTCGCGGTGCCGGTGGGGTTGTTCGGCGTCGTGATGATGACGACGGTGGGCTCGTGTTCCCCGATGGCCTTCAGCGCCAGCTCGGCATCGACGGTGTAGTCGTCGCGGCGTGGCACGGTGACGTACTGGGTGCAGGTGTTTCGGGCGTACTCCGGATACATCGAGTACGTCGGCGTGAACGCCAGCACCGTGCGGCCCGGGCCGCCGAAAGCGGTGAGCAGGTGGCTCATGATCTCGTTGGAGCCGTTTGCCGCCCAGATGTTGTCGGCCGTCAGCCCGTGCCCGAGGTACGCGGCCAGATCTGAACGGAGCGCGCGCGCCTCCCGGTCTGGGTACCGGTTGAGCGTGCCCGCCGCCGCGACGATGGCGTCGGCCATCTCACGGCGGATCGCCTCTGATGGCGGGTACGGGTTCTCGTTGACGTTGAGCACCACGGGCAGGTCGAGTTGCGGAGCGCCGTAGGGCTCCTCCCCCACCAGATCTGCGCGCAGGGGAAGCTCCTCGAGCGTGATCACTGGGGCCTCCGCACCGTGATGGCGTTGGCGTGGCCGGGCAGGTTCTCAGCGAGCGCGAAACGCTCCACTCCGTCGGCGATCTCCATCAGCGCCGCGTCGGAGTAGGTGATGACGTGCACCGTCTTCATGAAGCTGCGCACGCTGAGGCCCGACGAGTGGCAGGCGCAGCCGGCAGTAGGCAGCACGTGGGTGGAACCGGCGGAGTAGTCGCCCAGCGAAACCGGGGCGAAATCCCCGACGAAGATGGCGCCCGCGTTGCGGATCCGAGCGGCGACGGCGGGTGCGTCGGCCGTCTGGATCTCGAGGTGCTCGGCGGCGTAGGCGTCCGCGACGGCCACGGCCTGATCAAGATCGCGGACGATGACGATGGCGGACTGCTCGCCGGTCAGCGCCGTCCGGATCCGCTCGATGTGCAGGGTTTCGGCCACTTGGCGTTCGACTTCCGCATTGACTGCCTCCGCCAGAGCGGTGGACGGCGTGATCAGCACCGATGCGGCCAACGGATCGTGCTCCGCTTGAGAGATCAAGTCTGCAGCGACATACGCCGGGTTGGCCGTGTCGTCGGCGACGATGGCGATCTCGGTGGGGCCGGCCTCGGCGTCGATCCCCACGAGTCCGCGCACGAGGCGCTTGGCAGCGACCACGTAGATGTTGCCCGGGCCGGTGATGAGCGACACCGGCTCGCACAGCTCGTCGACGCCGTGGGCGAACATGGCAATGGCCTGAGCTCCGCCGACGGCGTACACCTCGTCGATGCCGAGCCGGTGGCACAGCGCGAGGATGTTGGGGTGCGGCAGCCCGCCGAATTCCTTCTGGGGCGGTGAAGCTACGGCGATCGACGCGACCCCGGCCACCTGGGCCGGCACCACATTCATGATCACCGAGGAGGCCAGCGGCGCCAGGCCGCCTGGCACGTAGAGGCCCACCCGGTCGACGGCGATGTTGCGCATGGCCACCTGGGCGCCGTCGGCGAGTTCGGCGGGCGCGGGGTCTTCGTCGCGCTCCAAGGTCTCAGCCACCTGTCGACGGCGGCGGATCGACTCCTCGAACGCGGCAGCCAACTCGGGATCGAGATCGTTCGATGCTTGGCGCAGAACGTCGGCCGGAACGCGGAGGGCGTCCGGGGTCACGCCGTCGAACTTCTGCGAGTACTCGCGCAATGCCTCGGTGCCGCGCGCGGCCACGTCGTCGACGATGGGCCGAACCACCGCGACCGCCGCCTCAACATCGAACTGTCCGCGCGGGAGATGGGCCCGGTAGGCGCTGTTGATGCCGGTGAGGTCTAGGAGTCGGAGCATGACCCCAGATTCTAGTCCTCGACGCGCACTGTCTCTCGACGCTGCCCATCGGCCGGGTCCGGCCAGAAGGCGGCCATCAGCATGATGGGGATGACGGCCGCGAAAGGCGCCACCAGCAGCGCTGACAGGGCTCGAAGCTCGAGGTCCACCGGCACGACGTCGCCCACGCCTGCGGTGGCCAGCCGCTCTGAGAAGCCGCTGCCGCTGAGCGCGAGGCCCATCCGCCATGCCGTGAAGGAGGCGATGAAGGCTCCGATCAGCGGGATGGTGGTGACCAGCCAACCCTTGCGGTGCCAGACGAACCAGCCCCCGACGCCGATGAGGAGGCCGGCGAAGCCGGTGACGAACGTGAACACCACGTCCGCTCCGATGATGTCGGTCTGGGCCCGCTCGCTGATGGTGGCGTTGAGGGACGTGCTGATCCGATAGGAAGGGCGATCGGTGATCAGCGACCACATCAGCCCGCAGAGGGCACCGAGCGCGACGTTGGCCGCCAGGTAGATGACGACGCGCCACAACGAGCTGTTCCAGAGTTCGGCGAGGCGGCCCTGACGGGACACGACGAGAACGTCGTTCGACATCAGTTGCTCCTTCCCACACCGACGCAGGCTGGGCCGAGGACGGCCTTCAGGTCAGCGTAGAGGGGCGAGGTCATCTCGACGCGGAAGCCGTCTCCCAATCTGAACGTCTTGACCTTGTCGCCGGTGCGCAGCTGTAGGTGCACCTCAGCGGCCCCCGGGTATTGGGCCAAGATCTCCTTGAGTCGGTTCACCACGCCGGGGGTGCAGCGCACGGCGGGCAGCGACAGCATGAGTGGGCCGGCGTTACCTTCGGCGCTGACGTGGGGTGCATAGAGGCGCTGCGCGCGCATGCGGCCGCGGTCCTCACCGGATTCCGCGACGCCTTCCACGGAGACGATGGTGTCTGGCGCCAGGTGCGCCGCGACCTCGTCGTACACCCGCGGGAAGACCGTCACCTCGATGGAGCTCGTCAGATCCTCCACCGTGACGATGGCCCAGATGTTGCCGGCCTTGTTCACCTTGCGGTTGACCGCCGTGATGAGGCCGCACACCTTGGTATCGCCTCGGTAGCCGTCGCTGGCGGCGATGGACGCGATGGATCGGTCGCCGTTGTTCTGCAAGACGTGCTCGAGGCCGTTGAGCGGATGATCCGAGACGTAGAGGCCGAGCATCTCGCGTTCTAGGGCGAGCTTCGTGCGGCGATCCCATTCCTCCACGTCCGGGACGGTGTCGCGCAGCGCGGACGAGCCGGTGTCGTCGTCGCCCATGTCGAAGCCGAAATCGAAGCCATCCTGGCCGTTCTCGGCGTTGCGCTTCACATCGATGATCGAATCGACGGCGGCCTCGAAGATGCTCATGAGCGAGCGACGGGTGTGCCCCATCTCGTCGAAGGCGCCGGCCTTGATGAGCGATTCGATGACGCGCTTGTTGCACATCACCAGCGGCGCCTTGTCGAGGAAGTCGTAGAAGTCTGACGCCGGGCCGGTCTGCTTGCGTTCCTCCACCCAGGCAGTGACCACCTTGTCGCCCACGTTGCGCACCGCGCCGAGACCGAAGCGGATGTGCTCGCCCACTGGCGTGAACATCACTTCCGACGAGTTGACGTCCGGCGGCAGCACTTCGATGCCCATGTGGCGGCATTCGGCGAGGTATTGGGCCGACTTGTCCTTGTCGTCGCGCACCGACTGCAGCAGGGCGGCCATGTACTCAACCGGGTAGTTGGCCTTCAGGTACGCCGTCCAGTAGGAGATGACGCCGTACGCGGCGGTGTGCGCCTTGTTGAAGGCGTAATCGGAGAACGGAACCAGGATCTCCCACAGCGCCTTGATGGCGGCGGTGGAGTAACCGTTGGCCTTCATGCCCTCGGAGAACGGCACAAACTCCGCGTCGAGCACTTCCTTCTTCTTCTTGCCCATCGCTCGGCGGAGCAGGTCTGCCTTGCCGAGCGAGTAGCCAGCCACACGCTGGGCGATCTGCTGCACCTGCTCTTGGTAGACGATGAGGCCGTAGGTGGTGGACAAGATGTCCTCCAGCGGCTCCTCGAGCTCAGGGTGGATCGGGACGATCTCTTGCAAGCCGGTCTTACGCAGGGCGTAGTTCGTGTGCGATTGGGCGCCCATCGGGCCGGGACGGTACAGCGCGAGCGCCGCGGAAATGTCTTCGAAGTTGTCCGGCTGCATCTGGCGCAGCAGCGTCCGCATGCCGCCGCCGTCGAGCTGGAAGATGCCGAGCGTCTCGCCGCTGGCGAGGAGCTCGTAGGACGCCTTGTCCGTCATGTCCTCGACGAGCTCGTCCAGGTTGAGATCGAAATCCCGGTTGAGCTTGATATTGCGCACCGCGTCGTCGAGGACGGTGAGGTTGCGCAGGCCCAAGAAGTCCATCTTGATCAGGCCCAAAGATTCACAGCCCGGGTAGTCGAACTGCGTGATGATGGCGCCGTCGGCTTCGCGCTTCATCAGCGGGATGATGTCGATCAGCGGGTCCGAGCTCATGATCACGCCTGCGGCGTGGACGCCCCACTGGCGCTTGAGGCCCTCGAGGCCCATGGCCGTATCGACGACGGTGCGCACGTCTGGCGACGACTGGTAGAGCTCGCGGAACTCGTTGCCCTCGGCGTAGCGCTTGTGTTCGGCGTTGAAGAGGTCTGCGAGCGGGACTCCCTTGCCCATGACATCCGGCGGCATCGCCTTGGAGATCTGCTCGCCGATCGCGAACGGCATGTCGAGCACGCGGGCGGCGTCCTTCACCGCAGCCTTGGCCTTGATGGAGCCGTAGGTGATGATCTGGGCCACCTTGTCGGAGCCGTACTTCTCCGTGACGTACTGGATCACTTCGGCGCGGCGACGATCGTCGAAGTCGATGTCGAAGTCTGGCATGGAGACGCGCTCCGGGTTAAGGAACCGCTCGAACAGCAGGCCGTGCTGCAGGGGGCATAGGTCTGTGATGCGGAGGGCGTAGGCGCAGATCGAGCCGGCGCCCGAGCCACGGCCGGGGCCCACCCGAATGCCGTTCTCCTTGGCCCAGTTGATGAAGTCGGCCACCACCAGGAAGTACCCGGCGAAGCCCATCTTGCCGATGATCTCGTACTC
>DYZF01000045.1 GCA_020741375.1 Tessaracoccus flavescens | reverse complement strand
CCTGGACGGCGACGTCGTCGGCGACCACGACGGTGGACACCTCGATGCCGGCGTCGCCGGCCATGTCGGCGGCCATCTCGAAGTTCATGACGTCGCCGGTGTAGTTCTTGACGATGTGCAGCACGCCCGCGCCGCCGTCGACGGCGGTGGTGGCGGCGAGCATCTGATCTGGGGTGGGGGAGGTGAACACCTGGCCGCAGCACGCGGCGTCGAGCATGCCGATGCCGACGAAGCCGCCGTGCATGGGCTCGTGGCCGGAGCCGCCGCCGGAGATGATCGCAACCTTGCCGGATTCCTTCGCCTCGGCGCGGAGGATGACGCGGTTCTCGTGGTCAACCTTGACGTTGTCGTCGGATGCTTCGATGCCCTTAAGGGCGTCGGCTAGAACGTCGTCTGCTCCGTTGATGAGTTTCTTCATTGTGGCCTCCTGCGCCGTCGCATGGTGGATGAAAGGTGCCTCACGCACCTCCTCCCAGTCTCACACCAGTTGGGGCCGCGCTCAACGGGTCGGGGCGAAATTGCAGGGGTCGACGGCGCCCGCGAACATCCGTGCGCCGAGGGAACTTCTCCGCAACTCCGCCGCGACCTGCGAGCCACCGGGCGAGACGCGCGACTCGTCGGAGCGGGGGCGATAGACTGCGGTGGCACCGGCCCCGCGTGCGACGTGGGGCCCCGTCTATGTGTAGGGAGAGCCACGATGCCAAGTGTGGTTGTTGTCGGAGCGCAATGGGGCGACGAAGGCAAGGGCAAGGCGACGGACCAGCTCGGCGACCGCGTCGACGTCTGCGTCCGCTATTCCGGCGGTAACAACGCCGGGCACACCCTCGTCGTCGGCGGCGAGAAGTTCGTCTTGCACCTGCTGCCGTCGGGCATCCTCAACCCCGGTACCACCACGGTCATCGGCAACGGCGTCGTCGTCGACCTCGACGTGCTGGCCGAGGAGTTGGAGGTGCTGGCCGACCGCGGCGTCGACGTGCCGCACCCGCTGATTTCGGCCAACGCGCACGTCATCACCGAGTACCACAAGGTGATCGACAAGGTCACGGAGCGTTTCCTGGGGAAGCGCAAGATCGGCACCACCGGTCGCGGCGTGGGCCCGTGCTACTCCGACAAGGTCAACCGCCTCGGCATCCGCATCCAAGACATCCTCGACGAATCGATCCTGCGCCAGAAGGTGGAGGGCGCGCTGGCCCAGAAGAACCAGCTGCTGGTGAAGGTGTACAACCGTCGCGAGATCGATCCCGAAGAGGTGGTGCAGGCGCTGCTGAAGCACGCCGACACCATCCGCCCGTACATCGTGGATTCCGGCCGCTACATCAACGACGCGCTCGACGAGGGCAAGGTTGTGCTGTTCGAGGGCGCTCAGGCGCACCACCTCGACGTGGATCAGGGCACCTACCCGTACGTCACCAGCTCCAACCCGACGGCGTCCGGCGCCACGACCGGCGGCGGCGTCGGCCCCACCCGCATCGACCGCACCATCGGCATCGCGAAGGCCTACACCACGCGAGTCGGCGAGGGCCCGTTCCCGACCGAACTGTTCGACGAGGACGGCGAGGAACTGCGCCGCATCGGCGCCGAGTTCGGCGCCACCACCGGCCGCCCGCGGCGCTGCGGCTGGTTCGACGCCGTGCTCGTCGAGCAGGCCGTCAAGATCAACGGCTTCACCGACATCTTCCTCACCAAGCTCGACATCCTGTCGGGCTGGGACAAGATCCCGGTGTGCGTCGCCTATGACGTCGACGGTCAACGCCACGACGTGATGCCCATGACGCAATCCGACTTCCACCACGCCAAGCCGATCTACGAGCACCTCGACGGCTGGCACGAGGACATCTCCGGCGCCCGCACGTTCGACGAACTCCCGGGCACCTGCCAGGCCTACGTCAAGCGCCTCGAGGAACTGATCGGCTGCCGGATCTCGGGCATCGGCGTCGGCCCCGGCCGTGAGCAGGCCGTCGCCATCAACGACCTGATCTGACGTGGCACAGAAGGGGCCGCTCGCGCTGCGGCTGTGGAAGTTCAAGACGGCGTACATTGAGGGCAGCGAGACGCCCGTCGACGATCTCGGGTTCCTGGCACGACACCGCGAGACGCTGCGCCACCTGCACGTGCACGGCGACCAACTGCTCGACGTCGGCCAGGTCAACCAGCTGACGGCGCTGGAGACGGCGACGATCGACGCGCCCGCCACCCGACCCCTCGAACTGCGGCGGTTGCGAAGGCTGTCGAGCCTCGTCGTCGTGCGCGACGAGGAGGACCGCGGCAACGCGCTGGTCATCGACTGGACCGGCGCGCCACAACTGCTGTCCGTTGAGCTCGACCCCGCCACCGCCGACGACATCGCCGCCCTCGAGGCCCAGACCGCGCTGGAGGAGGTGGACCTCAGCAACCCGGCGCGACTGCCAGACACCCTGCCCGGCTCCGTGTACTCGCTCAGCCTCGAAGGGGTCATCCCGGCGCCCACCCGGCCCCTCGCGTTGCCGGCGCTCGAGGAACTGGACCTGCTCGACGTCTCCGGGCTGCGCGACTTCACCTTCCTCGCCGGGTCGGGGGCGTTGAGCCGCCTCGAGGTCTTCGGCGCCATCGGGCTGGTCAGCCTCGCCGGGCTCCGGTTCGAGCCCGGTGCGCACGTGTACCTGGGCGGCTGCCCGGACCTCGTCGACATCAGCGCCCTCGACGGCGTCCCCCAGATCGACCTCGAGATCCGCGACTGCCCACACCTGCCGCAGGTGGGCCAGTGACCACGAAGCGGCTCGTCATCGTGCTGGTGACGCTGATCGCCGTGTTCATGGTGGGCACGGTGGTCGTCGCGCTCTGGCAGGAGGACTTCAACTGGGGCTGGTGGTGGGCGGT
>DYZF01000044.1 GCA_020741375.1 Tessaracoccus flavescens | reverse complement strand
TTCTGCGCATACGGATCCGGGTAGGGCGAGTGCTCATAGGGGGCGGGGCCATAGTTCGGTGCCGGGTACGACGGCGTGGGCGCCACCTGCGGAGGCACCGGTTGCGGCGATGGCTGTTGCCTGGGCAGGGGCGACGGCTCAGCGGAGGGCTGCGGTGTGGGCGACTGGGCTGGCGACGGAGGCGCTTCGGTGAAATCAGGCCCTGAGGGACGGGGGGACGTCGGGTCGATCTGCTCGTTGCTCACGGCATCGAGTCTCTCATACGGCTTTGTCACGGCCGCAGGTCGCGGAACTGGCGCAGGTGGTAGGCCAGTGAGGAGACGCCGTCGGTCTGCGCCGTCGCCACGTGGCCGAGGATGACGGTGTGGTCTCCGCCGGGACGGAACTCCAGTTCCTCGCAGCGCAGCCACGCGACGGCGCCATCGATCCGCGGGAGCCCCTCGTCCTCATGCCAGTCGAGCCCGGCGAACCGGTCTGGCAGATCGCGACGGGCGAAGCGCAACGCGATCTCGGACTGGTCGCCGGCCAGCAGGTTGATCCCCACCCGCCCGGATTCGCGGACGCGATCGATCATGCCGCCGCGGTTGTCCAGCGCGAAGAACACCATCGGGGGATCGATGGACAGGGACGCGAAGGCCGACACCGTGGTTCCGGTGGGGGCACCGTCGACCATGGTGGTGATGACGGTGACCGGCGACGGCACGTGTGCCATCGCGTCTCGGAAGCTCAGTTGCAGTTCATCCACGCAGCAACCGTAGCCGCTGCACCGGAACTGGCAGCTCGGGTCCGTGCCCCGGGAACGCAGAACCGCCGCCGGCGATGGGCCGACGGCGGTTCTGAGGCGACGCGTTACTCGGCGTCGTAGCGAGCCAGTCGCTTCTCGACGGATCTCGACGCAGACTCGCCCACCACGTAGTTGAAGGCGTAGTAGATGACGAAGCCGCCAACCAGAGACAGCGCGGCGCCGACGATCATGCCCGCGGTTCCCTGGAGGAAGGCGGGAACGATGGCCTGTGTGTCACCGAGGGTGAGGCCGACAACGCTCAGGGCGGCGATGGCGATGGCGAAGAGCCCTGCGTCGATGAGATAAGCCCGCTTGCGCTCCGCCTTGGCCTCCGAGGTGTCCTCGGTGGGGAGTTCCTTGCCCAAGAAGGTTTTGGGTGCCTCGGCGCCGCCTATCATCCGCATGAGGAGCGCCAGCATGCCACCTGACCCGAGCAGTGTGAGGATTGCCCAACCGTTGTTGACGTCCTTGGTCGTCACGTATTCGTACACCAGCACGCCCAGCGCCACGAGGGCGATCAACCCGAGAACGATCATCGATGCCCTGCCAGCGTTGAGTTCTTGCCGCTCGTCCATGTCAGTTGCTGCTTTCTTCCCAGAACAGGGAGTTGAGGTCCGTGTGGAGGGCCTTGCAGATGTCGATGCACAGCTTGAGCGTTGGGTTGTGGTCGCCGGCCTCGACCATCGAAATGGTCTGCCGTGAAACGCCCACGATCTTGGCCAGTTCCGCTTGGGTGAGGTCCAAGCTCATTCGAGCCAACCGCATCTGCTTGTTCAGTGACATCTCCACGCCTCCTTGGTGTCAACTATAAGCGACATGAAGTCAGGAATGCAAGACATATGTCAAGTATTTTTGACGGAGAGCGCTCCGTGGCAGGGTTTAACGCTGCGGGTCCGTTTCGTCCTCGGTGTAGATGCCGGGTGCGTCGTAGATGAGCGAGGCGCCATCGGCCTCCTCCCGCATCTGACGCGGAGCGATGAGACGGGCGAGGTGGTAGACGCCGATCGTGACGATGGTGCCGAGAGCGATGCCGCCGAGATCGAACTCGTCGCTGATCGGGACCGACACATTACCGATGCCGATGATGATGCCCGCCGCGGCCGGGATGAGGTTCAGCGGGTTGCCGAAATCGACGTTGTTCTCTTTCCAGATCTTCGCGCCGAGCAGGCCGATCATGCCGTAGAGCACGACGGTGATGCCGCCGAGGACGGCCGACGGTGTCGCGGAGATGACGGCGCCGAACTTGGGCGAGAAGCCGAACAGGATCGCGACCACGGCCGCCACGACGTACGCGGCGGTGGAGTACACGCGGGAGGCAGCCATGACGCCGATATTCTCGGCGTAGGTGGTGGTGGGGCCTGCACCGGCGAGCGTGGCGAGCATCGAGGTGGCGCCGTCGGCGGCGATGGCCTTGCCCATCAGCGGATCGAGATCGTCCTTGGTCATCTCAGCGACGGCCTTCACGTGGCCGGCGTTCTCGGCGATCAGGGCGATGACGACGGGCAGCGCGACGATGATCGCGCCCAGCGAGAACTGGGGCAGGTGGAAGCCGACGACGTTGTCAGTGGCGCCGTAGGCCCAGTTGGCGAGGTCGGTGACGGGAGGCAGGCCGAACCAGTCGGCCTTCGCAACATTGTCCCAGTTGACGCGCAGCACGGGCTCGAGGACGCCGTCGGCGTTGGGCTTCATCATGGGGCCGGCCACCAAGTCCACCGCCCAGCTGAGCGCATAGCCGATGACCAGCGAGAGGAAGATGGCGATGCGGCCGAGGAATCCCCGCAGACCGATCGACAGCGCGACGACGATCAGCATGACGACGAACGCCAGCCACGGGTCCACCGGGAAGTACACGGTGGCCACCACGGGAGCGAGGTTGAAGCCGATCAGCATGACGACGGCGCCAGTCACCACGGGCGGCAGCGCCTTGTGGATCACGCGCGAGCCGGCGAAGTGGATGATGAGGCCCACCATGAACAGCGTGAGCCCGACGACGAACAACGCGCCCGTCAGGGTGGCCGGGTTGCCTCCCGCCGAGTAGACGGCGGTCGCGACACCGACGAAGGACGCCGACGAGCCGAGGTAGCTGGGCACGCGGTGCTTGACGACGAACAGAAAGATGAGCGTGGCGACGCCAGACATCATCACCGCGAGCTGCGGATTGAGCCCCATGAGGAGCGGAAAAACGAAGGTGGCGCCGAACATCGCGACGACGTGCTGGGCGCCGAGCCCGATGGTGCGGCCCCAGCTGAGGCGTTCGGTGGGCTTCACGACCGCGTCTGGTTCCAGAATCCCGTTGTTATGCAGCGTCCACATGGAGTGTTTTCCTTTCGTCGCGGGAATGCTACTGCGCCCATTGGCCGCCGTGTCTAGTGCCCAGCCCGAAGCGCCCAGTTAGGGTGGACGTATGCACGACGTCGTGGTTTTGGGGGCAACAGTCGCGGGGCTGACCGTGGCACGGATGGTCGCGTCCGAGGGCTACGACGTGGTGGTGCTGGATCCCAACCTTGAAGGCCGCAGCGCAGCCATCGGCCACGGGGTCGCGGCGCCGGGCCACGCGTCGACGATCGTCAACATGGCCAACCATTACGGCGTGGAGCCGGCGCGGGAACACATCCGCCGCAATCTGGCCTCCATTGAGGAGATCCGCCAGATCCTGCCCAGCCATCAGCCCATCAAGCTGCGCGATCTTTCGCTGCCGGGTGGGGACGAGGCGGAGACGCGCGCGCTGCTGAAGATCTACCGCGACGAGGGTGCCACTGCAGACCTGCTCATCTCGCCCGACGGCGCCGCCCTGCTGACCGACGCGGTCGCCGTCGAGCCCGCTGTCTACGCCGAAGCGCTCCGGGCCTCCGCGGTGTCGGCCGGGGCCAAGGTGGTGCACGGGGTCACGGTCGCGCGGCTGACCCGGCGCGAGGGCGCCACCAAGGTGTGGTTCCGCAACAACTTGGCGTTCGCGGCGGATCTCGGCTCGCTCAGCGGTGCCGCGATCATCGACACCCTCGGCGTCAGCCCCTGGGGCCGCACGGCACGCGTCGGGCCGGCGCAGTGGGTGGCCGCTGTGCGGTTCACGCCGCGCAAGCCGGTGCGCGATGTCACGCTTCGGGCCGACGGCGCCGCCTGGATGCTGCGGCCCATCGGCGAGGGACGCGCCTTGGTTCTGGGCCAGAAGGTGTCGCTGTCGGGGATTGATCGGGCCGTCGACGAACTGGAGCAGTGGGCTGCGAACCGTCTGGGCGGCACCGACACGGAGCCGGGCCGCCTCGCCATCGACCCGAGCGACCACGGGCGCCCCGTCGTCGGCGCCTCCGCGATCCCGGGTGGCTACTACGCGCGTGGCAACGGTCGCGGTGAACTGATGAACGGCACCGCCAGCGGCTACTACCTGGCGCACCTGCTCATGGGCCAGGAGGGCTCCGCCAACCAGCTGCCGCCGCTCAACAAGCTCCGGGCCTACGGCTCGCGGTTGCTGCGGCGTCGCTGAACCGGCGGGTTAGATCCAGAGGTTCCCCAGCCACATCCGCATCAGCCACGCCGGCCGCGACATCGTCTCGGCGGTGTAGACGGGGTAGAAGAAAGCGAACGTGGCGATGATGAGCGCGATGATGATGCCCACGATCATCGCCCGCTTCCGACGCTTGGGATGATCCGCCGGGCCGAGGATCTTGCCCAGCGCCATCGCCAAGATGATCGAACTGAACGGGATGATCATGATGGCGTAGAAGAAGAACAGCGGGCGGTCGGCGTAGCGGAACCACGGGATCCACGTGGAGGCGATCGCCAGCAGCGGCACGGAGAAGCGCCAGTCGCGCCCGATCAGCCACCACACAACCGCTGCGCCGATGGCGATGGCCGCGGCCCACCACAGCGTCGGGGTGCCGAGGCCGGAGATCACCTGCAGGCAGGTGGTGCCGACGGCGTCGCATCCCTCCTCGCCTGGCTGGATGTCGTTGACGGCCTCGATGCCGATGGGCCGGATCATGAACAGCCAGCCGGCGGGGTGCGCTTCGTACGGGTGCTCCGCCTCCACCATCATCTGGTTGCCGGTGTGGAAGCCGTACATCTTCTGGTGGTAGTAGATGAGCGATCCCCAGGCCTCACCGAAGAACCTCACGAGTGGTTCCTCGGGGTTGTTTTGGCCCCAATCGCGGTAGTAGCCGCCCGACGTCGTGATCCATCCCAACCACGAGGCCATGTAGACCGGCACCGCGAGGACGACCAACTGGACGAAGGCAGGGACGCCGTCGGCGAGGATCGACCACCAACTCTTGGACCCCGCACCGGCGAGGCGCCGCGCACCCAGATCCCACGCGACGACGGTGAGGCCGAACACGGCGATCACGAACAGCGAATTCCACTTCACCGCGACCGCGGCGCCCAGCAGCAGGCCCGCCAGGATCCGCCACGGGCGCCAGAGCATGACGGGGCCGAAGGAGCCGCCGAGATCGTTCAGGTTGTGCTTGCGCAGATGGTCGGCCAGTTTGTGGCGGAACCAGTCGCGGTCGGCCACGATAGCGCTGACGGCCGCCACTGTGAACGTCGCTTGGAAGATGTCGAGCAGAGCCAACCGGCTCATGACGAACGCCAAGCCGTCGAAGGTGAGCAGAATGCCGGCGATCGCGCCGACGAGCGTCGAGCGCGACAGCCGTCGGGCGAGTCGGATGGTGAAGAAGACCAACAGCGTGCCGAAGATCACCGACGCGAAGCGCCAGCCGAAGCCGTTCATGCCGAACATGGATTCGCCGACGGCGATCAGCTGCTTGCCCAGCGGCGGATGGACGACGTAGGCGGGATCCTCCAAGAAACCGGAGAGGTCGCCCTGGGCGATCTGTGGGTTGGATTCCTTGCCGTCGGTCCACTTCCGCTCGTAGCCGGAGTGGAGGATGCCCCACGCTTCCTTCGCGTAATAGGTCTCGTCGAAGAGGATCTTGTTGGGGAAGCCGACGTTCCAGATGCGCAGCGCAAACGCCATCGCGGTGATGGTGATCGTGGTCACCCAACCGGCCGTCCGATCCCGGAGTCGGCCGTCGTCGAGCGCCTGGTGGGTCGTCAGCACAAGAAGCATCATAGGCTGAACCCATGAACCCCCTGCCGAACGGAGCGTTGATCCTCGCGGGAACCCCCATCGGTTCCTCGGACGACGCGAGCCAAACCCTTCGTGACGCACTCGCGTCGGCCGACGTGATCGCGGCGGAGGACACCCGGCGGTTCATCACGCTCACCAAGCGGCTCGGGGTCGAGCCGACGGCGCGCATCGTGAGCTACTTCGAGGGCAACGAGGCGTCCCGCACGGCCGAGCTGGTCGACGCCGTCGCCGACGGTCAGCGCGTCGTGCTGGTCACGGACGCGGGCATGCCGTCTGTGTCGGACCCGGGCTACCGGCTCGTCGTCGCGTGCGTCGACGCCGGCCTGCGCGTCACCGCCGTCCCCGGACCTTCGGCCGTGCTGACTGCGCTCGCGGTCTCGGGGCTGCCCGTCGATCGGTTCTGCTTCGAGGGATTCCTCCCGCGGAAGGCGGGGGAGCGGGGCCGCCGCCTCGCCGGGCTGGCCGCAGAGGAGCGCACGATGGTGTTCTTCGAGGCCCCGCACCGGTTGGCGGATTTCCTCACCGACGCCGCCCGCGAGTTGGGCGAAGACCGCCGAGGAGCCATCTGCCGCGAGCTGACCAAGCCCTACGAAGAGGTCGTCCGTGGACCGCTGGCCGAGCTGGCACAGTGGGCCGCCGACGGCGTCCGCGGCGAGGTCACCGTCGTGATCGCCGGAGCCGAGCCCGCCGTCACCACCGCCGACGATGCGCTGGCGCTGGTGCGGCAAGCCATGGCCGGTGGTGCCAAACTGTCTGCAGCGGTCGCCGACGTCGCCAAGGCAACCGGAGCGAACCGCAAAGAGCTGTACTCGGCCGCGCTGGCCGACAAGGAGAAGAAGTGACCGACACCCTGCCGCCCCAGCCGCAGCCCCTTCCGCGGCCGGTCATCGACAACCACACTCACCTCTTCTCCACGCAGGACTACTCGGGGCTCGCCGTCGACGCATCGTTGCGGCTGGCCCGCGAGGTGGGGGTCACGCACGTGATCGATGTGGGGTGCGACGTGCCGTCGTCGGTGGCCGCCGTCGAGTTGGCGCAGCGCGAGCCCTCCGTCGGTGCGGCCGTGGCCATGCATCCGAACGACGCGGCGCGGCTGGCCGAACGCGAGGGGGATGAGGCGCTGGAGCAGGCGTTGGTTGAGCTGGAGGCGCTGGTATCGCGGCCGGGTGTGGTCGCCGTCGGTGAGACGGGGCTCGATTACTACCGCACCGCCGAGGGCAGGGGCCGCGAGATCCAGGAGCTCTCCTTCCGCCGCCACATCGGCTGGGCGAAGGCGCACGACAAGACGCTGGTGATCCACGATCGCGACGCCCACGACGACATTCTCCGCGTGCTCGACGACGAGGGCGTGCCAGACCGGGTGGTCATGCATTGCTTCTCCGGCGACGCGGCGTTCGCGGCCCGGTGTTTGCAGCGCGGGGCCTACCTCTCCTTCCCGGGCGTAGTGACCTTCGGTACCGCCGATGCCCTGCGCGAGGCCGCGTTGGCGACGTCGCTGGAGCGGATCCTGGTGGAGACCGACGCGCCGTACCTGACGCCGAAGCCCGAGCGGGGCAAGCCGAACGCTCCGTACCTCCTGCCGCACACCGTCCGTTTCTTGGCCGAACTGCTCGACGTGGAGTTGGGCCGGTTCTGCGATCAGATCATCGCGAACACGTTCGCGGCCTACGGCGAATGGGGACAGGCATGAGCGAGCTCGGGTTGCTCAATCCCAACTCGGTGCGGCGGATCTCCGCTGAGCTGGATCTCAAGCCGACCAAGCAGCGCGGCCAGAACTTCGTCGTCGACGGCAACACCGTCCGCCGGATCGTCGCGCTCTCCGGCATCACGGCCGACGACGTCGTCCTGGAGATCGGGCCGGGGCTCGGGTCGCTGACGCTGGGTCTGCTGGAGACTGGCGCGAGCGTGGTCGCCGTCGAGATCGAGAACCGGCTGGCCCAACGCTTGGAGCGCACCACGCGCGAGCAGTTGGGCGACGGCGCGGCGCAGCGGCTGCACGTCGTGGGCGCCGACGCCCTGCAGGTGGACTCGCTGCCGGTGACGCCGACGGCGCTGGTCGCGAACCTGCCGTACAACGTCTCCGTCCCCGTCCTGCTCCGCATGCTGGAGCTTTTCCCCGAGTGGGATCGCGGGCTCGTCATGGTGCAGCTCGAGGTGGCCGATCGTCTGGTCGCTGCCCCCGGCAGCAAGATCTACGGCGTCCCGAGCGCCAAGGCGGCCTGGTACGCGGAGACCGCGCTCGTGGGGAAGGTGCCCCCGAAGGTGTTCTGGCCGGTTCCCAACGTCGATTCCGGCTTGGTGCGGATCACTCGCCGTCCAGCCCCGGAGACATCGGCCACGCGTGAGGCCACCTTCGCGGTGATCGACGCAGCCTTCGCTCAGCGGCGCAAGATGCTCCGTGCGGCGTTGGCCGGGCTCTTCGGATCGGCCGCCGCGGCGTCGTCGGCCATCGAGGCGGCGGGCATCGATCCGCAGCTGCGCGGCGAGATGCTCGGTGTCAGCGAGTTCGCCGCGATAGCCGCCCAGTTGCCGGTGGGGTAGGTTCAACCCTGTGACCGCATCGGTGCGGGTGAGGGTGCCCGCGAAAGTGAATCTGGCCTTGCGCGTCGGTGGCACCGACGAGCAGGGCTATCACGAGCTGGGCACGGTTTTTCAGGCGGTGTCGCTGGGCGACGAGGTGCTGGCCGAAGAGGCCAAGCCTGGGCAGTTCCGGCTCTCGTTCCAAGGTGAAGGCGCTGCCTTCCTGCCCGTGGACGACACGAATCTGGCGGTCAAGGCCGCGAAGCTGCTGGCCCGCCATTTCGACGTCGCCGACGCCGGGGTCACCTTGTCGATCCGCAAGCGGATTCCCGTGGCGGGTGGAATGGCCGGAGGCTCAGCCGACGCCGCCGCCACCCTCGTCGGCTGCAACGCGCTGTGGGGCATCGGCGCCCACCGGGAAGATCTCTACCCACTGGCCGCCCAACTCGGCGCCGACGTGCCCTTCATGTTGATGGGCGGCACCGCGATCGGCACCGGCCGCGGCGACAAGCTGGTGCCCGTCATCACGCAGGGCACCTACCACTGGGTGTTCGCGCTCTCGCACTCCGGCCTGTCGACGCCGTCGGTGTTCCAACAGTTCGACGCCATGAGCGATCCGCGGCCCACGGACATCCCACACGCGCTGCTCGAGGCGCTTCGCGCAGGCGACGCCGCCGGTGTTGGAGGCAACCTGATCAACGATCTCCAAGACGCAGCCATCGCGCTGCTGCCGGGGCTGGCGCACACGCTGAAGCTCGGCATGGACGCCGGTGCGCTGGGCGCCGTCGTCAGCGGCTCGGGGCCGACGTGTGCTTTCCTCGCGGGGTCTGAGGCCCACAGCCTTGAGGTGGCGGAAGAGCTGGGTGTGTTCAGTGGCGTGCGCGCGGTGCGCAGAGCCTACGGGCCCGTGGCGGGAGCGCAGGTGATGGTGTGACGGACGAAGTTGATGACGTCGTCGAGGCGTGGTCGCGGGAACGTGACGATCTGGATTTGAGCCCGATGGAGATCTGGTCGCGCATCGACCGGCTCTCGGGAGTCCTGGACGGGCACCGCAAGCGGGCCTTCGCGCAGCACGGCATCGAATCGTGGGAGTTCGACGTGCTCGCCGCGTTGCGCCGCTCGGGTGAGCCCTATCGGCTGACGCCGGGGCAACTGCTGCGCCAAACTCACGTGACGTCCGGCACGATGACCAACCGCGTGGACCGCTTGGTGGCGCGCGGGGCTGTGACCCGCGAGTCGCATCCCGAGGATGGGCGCGGTGTTTTGGTGGGCCTGACCGATGAGGGCTTGCGGCTGGTGGATACCGCGCTGGCCACGCTCGTCGGGTTGGAGGCCGAGCTTTTGGCCGAGTGGAGTGGCAGCGAGCGCGATCAGTTGGCCAGCGCTCTGCGCAAGTTGCTCCTGGCTTCCTCGTCAGACTGACCCGCGGCTCGACGCTTGTCGATCACCTCGATGATGAGTCGGGGCTCGGGCTGGAGGTGGGCCATGCCGTTCCACGCCAGATTGATGAGGTGCCGCGCGACGACGGCGCGCTCCGGCTCGCGCGTGTCCAGCCACTGCTGGCCGGTCTGCGCCACCAGCCCCACGAGGGCCTGCGCGTAGAGAGGTGCGAACTTCGGATCGTGGCCGGTCTTGGTGAACTCATCAGCCAGCAGGTCTTCAACCTGCACGGCGATGTCGCTGAGGATGGAGGCGAAGGAGCCGTGGGGCTGCCCCTCGCTGGCGCTGGAGAGCGGATCGCGGCTGAGGATCTTGAACCCGTCCGGGCAACGCTCGATGTACTCCAGCAGCGCCATGGCCCCGCGTTCCAGCGTCTCGCGGGCTCCCGCGCCGGGAGTGGTCAGGGCGCTGCGGACCGCGTTGTGGAGAGTTTGGGTTTCGCGGTCGACGACGACGGCGTATGCGCCTTCCTTCCCACCGAAGTGTTCGTAGACGACGGGCTTGGACACGCCGGCCCGGGCGGCAATTTCTTCCACCGAGGTGCCCTCGAAGCCGCGCTCCGCGAAGAGTTCGCGGGCGATTTCCAAGAGCTGTTCACGCCGCTGCGCGGCCGTCATCCTGGTTTTGGATCGGCGGGCGCGGGCGGGTTGGCGGGTTGACACGGGGCCTATTGTTTCACGCCTCGTCGGCGGGGGCGGGGGAGTTGGGCTTGGAGCCCCGCTTGAACCGCTGCTGGGCTCCTTGCTTGGTCAGCCCGTAGAGCTCGCCGATACGTGACCACGAGGCTCCTGCGCTGCGGGCAGCCTGGATGGCGGCGAACTCGTCAGACTCTGCGGCCTCGCGGATCTGCTTCGCTGCAGCGAGGCTGGCCAGTGCCTTTGCCTTGGCCTCATTCGAACTCTTGGCGCCCATGACAGCATCGTAGCGACACGCGGAAAGTCAACTAAATCTTGACGTTTGTTGAGATGCATGGTTGAGTTTCGTCAACATCGCATTGACGGAGGTGAGTATCCATGGCGAAGAAGGCTGACAAGAAGAACAAGAAGGCTGACAAGTTGGTCGCGAAGAAGGCCGACAAGAAGGCTGACAAGAAGGCTGACAAGAAGGTCGCGAAGAAGAAGGCTGACAAGAAGTCCAAGAAGGGCAAGAAGTAACTCTTCCTCTCTCCGTGAAGGCCGGTTCCGAACGTGGAACCGGCCTTCGGCGTTTCTGGGGGTAAGCTGGCCGACGATTTCGCTACGAAAGGCTTTCCAAATGAATCCCGAGCGTCGCCCCGACCGGCCCTTGCGTTCCGCCGTCGTCGAGCGCCGCGAGCAGCTCTCGCCGCAGCTGGTGCGTCTGCACTGCCGCAGCGAGGATCTGGTGGGCACGGAACTGCCGTTCACTGATCACTACATCAAGATCGCGTTCGGTGACGCGACCCGCACCTACACCGTCCGCTCGTTCGATTCGGCCACCGGCCGGATGGCCGTGGATTTCGTCGTCCACGGCACGGATGGCCTCGCCGGCCCCTGGGCCGCATCGGTGGAGCCCGGCGCGCAGTTCCAGTTCCGCGGGCCCGGCGGCAAGTGGGCCCCGTCCGACGAGCACACCTCGTTCGTCTTCGTCGGCGATGAATCCGCAGCGCCCGCCATCTGCGCAGCGCTGGAGGCGCTGCCCGCTGGTGCCTCCGCCACCGTGCTGTTGGAGATCGAACACGCTGATTCAACCTTCCCCGTCCCGGACGGAGACGCCGTCGATCTCCGCTGGGTGGTGCGCGACGGCGCCCGCCCCGGCGAGCGCTTGGCCGCCGCGGTGCGTGAACTGGACGCGCCCGACGACGCGGCGTGGTTCGTGCACGGGGTGGCGGAGATGATCAAGGACGTGCGCCGGCTCCTCTTTGTGGAGCGCAACGTGCCTCGCGACGTGGTCTCGATCTCGGGGTATTGGCGGCTCGGGCTGACCGAGGACTCATGGCAGGCCTCGAAGCACGATTTCGTGGCGGCCATCGAGGCGGAGGAACAGCAAGCCTCCGCCTAGGCGGCCGGTGAGGCCTTGGCCATCCAGCAGCCCTGAATGTGATCGTCCACCAGCCCGATGGCCTGCATCAGGGCGTACATCGTGGTGGGCCCGACGAACGTGAAGCCCTTCTTCTTCAGCGCCTTGGCCAGCGCCTCCGACTCCGCCGTCTTGGCGGGGACGTCCGCAAAGCTCAGCGGTGGGTGCTCGCGCGACGGGGGAGCGTGCTCGATCACCAGATCGATGAGTCGCTCGCCGTCGGCATGCATGGCCACCAAGGCTTGGGCGTTGACGATGGCCGCGTTGATCTTGAGCCGGTTCCGCACGATCCCGGGATCGGACATCAGCCGCTCCCGGTCTTCGTCGTCGAACGCGGCCACAGCGTCGGGGTGGAAATTGTGGAAGGCGGCGCGGAAGGCATCGCGCTTCCGCAGGATCGTGAGCCAGCTGAGGCCCGATTGGAATCCCTCAAGGCAGAGCCGCTCGAACAGCTCGTGCTCGTCTGCCGAATCGGTGATGGGCTGGCCCCACTCCTCGTCGTGGTAGGCCTCGTACAGCTGGTCTCCAGCTCCAAAGCAACGGATCTTGGTGGTCATCGGCACTCCTTCGCTCCTCAATGGTGCCTTCGTACTCGCCAACCCGGGCGCCGATTTTTCATGCGGCGGGCAATCTGTGGGCAACTTCCGCGAGTGGAGCGGATCTTCGATGCCCGGTAGACTGCTCCAAGGCTTCTGCGAAGAGGCCGTTCCCCGGTTGGTCTTTCGGTAGGGCCCGCCTGACTTTGAATCAGGATTAGCGAAGCAGGTTCGACTCCTGCCCGGGGAGCCAATCGGCCGCTAGCTCGCGGCCACCTCCGGCTCTTCCTCGTGCGTGGTCACCCAGAAGAGCCCGGCCGCGATCAAACCCAGCACCAGCAGCACCGACGTCAGGATGAACGGCCAACTGCGGTCCATACCTGAGAGCCACCCGCTGATCCAGCCGAACGGTGCCGTCACCAACATCACGACGGTGCGCTGGATCGCCATCACCCGCGAGCGCTCGGCACGGTCGACGTGCAGCGCCACCAGCGATTCCGCCAGCATGAACAAGATGCCGCCGCCGAAGGCGTCGAGCAGCAGGCACACGGCCAGCAGGGCGTACGTCGAGGCGACCGCTGACTCCTGCGCCGGGATGCCGACCAGCAACACCTGGCCGACGAGGTAGACGCCGAAGCCGAGGATGGTGGGCACACGCAGATTCTTGCCATGGGTCAGCATGGGGATCAGCGTGAAGAAGAACAGCACCGACAGCAGCGAGCGCACCATCGGGAAGAACGGCAGCAGCGCGTCGGGCACACCCAAGCGCTGGTTGATGATGACCTGCCAGAACGTGCCGTTGACGAGCGCGACGGCGCCCACCAGGGCGGCGATGATGAGCGAGAAGATGGTGCCCTTGGAGTGGATGATCAGCCTCAGCACCCCGCGGTACTCGCGCAGCAACCGCCAGATCGACACGCCCTTGGTTTCGGCCATGCGCACCTTGCCGGTCTCGGTCTCCGTCGTGAAGCGGTAGAGCAGCCACACCTTGACCGCCATGATGAAGAAGGCGTTGAGGTACAAGATGCGCACGGCCAGCTCTAGCCCGAGGCTCGACACCAGGACGGCGGCGATGGGGGCGAACAGCGCGGAGAACTCCGCCGCCACCTTGACCAGCGAGTACACCTTTGGGATCTCGCGACGGTCCAGATCCTCCACGAGCAGGCAATCCCACGAGTTCATCGTGACCTGCCACACCCCGTTGACCAGGGACGCCACCAAGAACCACCAGAAGTTCTGCGCGAAGGCCCAGATCAGGCAGGGGATCACCCAGGCGACGACATCAAAGATCGCGGTGGTGGCTCGTCGGCCCAACTTGTCGGTGATCACGCCGCTGAGCAGGCCGAACACCATCTGCGACAGCAGTGACACCGTCGCCAAGAAGCCGATCTGCTCGTCGTGCACACCGAGCGCCAGCATGAACACCGACGCGTAGGGCAGCACCAGCATCATGGACAGGCCCCACATCGGCTCGGTGTAGACCGAGGCTCGCCCGTTGCCGCGTAGGTTCAGCAGCGTGTTGATCAGAGGGTTCTTGCGGAGCACCGGTTCAGTCAACTCTGGGCGATATTAGTTGTCCAATCGGACAAGCTCCCCGCTACCAGCT
>DYZF01000043.1 GCA_020741375.1 Tessaracoccus flavescens | reverse complement strand
GAGTACGCCACGACGGCGAGCAAGCGGAACACACCCGGCGTGTTGGCGCTCGCGGTCGCGCTCGTCGTGATCGTCCTCACCGTTGCGGGTCTGCAAACCACCCGAGGGGCTGGCGACGCCGCCGCCCAGCGCGCCGAGCTCCTAGAACGCGTCGCCGGGGCCCGTGAACGGCAGGCCGCGCTGAGTGATCAAGTGACGGAACTGGACGCCGAGGTGCGCTCCCTGACGGACTCCGCACTGGGCGACCCGGCTCAGCGTCAGGAGTTGGCGTCGTTGGAGCACGCGATCGGCGGGGGTCCGGTGACCGGGCCAGGGATCGTCGTGACCGTCAACGACGCCGCCAACGCTCAAAACGCCCAGGGCTTCGTCCTCGATTCGGACCTCAGCCGGCTCGTCAACGGGCTTCGCGCAGCTGGGGGAGAGGCCATCGCCGTCAACGGCCGACGGCTCACGACTCACACCCCGATCCGGGCAGCCGGCGCGGCCATCACCGTCGACTACGTCTCGCTGAGCCCGCCCTACCGCGTCGAGGTGATCGGCGACCCCAACACCCTGCAGGCGCGGTTCAACCAAACTCAGGCGGCCGCGTGGTGGCAATTCATCGTTGACAACTATGGTCTGACAATGACGATCGAACAGGCTCGCGATGACCTGTCGTTGCCGGCGGATCCCGGCATGGTCGTCCGTTACGCCGAGGCCAAGTAGGAGAGGGCACATGTTCGCAGTCTTGGGACTCATCTTGGGAGTCGTCGCCGGGCTCATCCTGCAGCCAACCCTGCCGCCGGTGCTCGCGCCGTATCTTCCGATCGCTATCGTCGCCGCCTTCGACGCGATTCTGGGCGCCACCCGCGCCTACCTCGACGGAATCTTCTCAGACCGCGTGTTCTTGGTGTCGTTCCTCTCCAACGTGATCATCGCTGGCCTCATCGTCTTCGTCGGTGACCAGATCGGCGTCGGATCCCAGCTGTCGACCGGCGTGGTCGTCGTTCTCGGCATCCGCATCTTCACCAACGCCGCGGCGATCCGGAGGGCGTTGCTGCATGCCTGACGTTCCCCGCCGTGCCCACAGTGAGCCCGAACGCCGGGGCTTGCTGAAGGCCTTCTTCCGCCCCAGCCGGGGGCAGTTCGCGATCGGCATCGCGCTGTTCCTGACGGCCTTCATCGTCGTCATCACGCTGAAGTCCCAGGCGGCACAGCCCGAGTTCGCCAACGTGCGGCAGGCGGATCTGATCCAGTTGCTCGACAACGTCACCTCCGAAACCCGCCGCCTTGAGACCGAAGTGCGTGAACTCGAGCAGGCTCGCACCGATCTGCAGAGCGGTGCCGACCGTCAGGAGGCCGCCCGCGAGGATGCGGCACGGCGACTTGATCAGGCGCGCATCATCGCGGGTACGGTTCCTGTGACGGGCCCTGGCATCCAGATCCGGATCGACGATCCACAGGGCAAGGTGACGCCCGAGCTCCTTCTCGACGCGGTGGAGGAGCTCCGCGACGCCGGGGCTGAGGTGATCGAGCTCAACGATTCGGTCCGGCTCGTGATGGATTCGTGGTTCGGATCCGCCGCCGACGGCACGATCTTGGTGGGGTCGCAAACCATTTCGGCCCCCTACCTGATCGAAGTGATCGGCGACCCGGCCACCCTCGAGGCGGGTGCCCGTTTCCGCGGTGGTTTGGTCAGCCAGATCGAGGGCGATCGAGTGGGCGGCCAAGCAACGATCACCCAGTCAGAGGCCCTTGCCATTGATTCGGTAGTTACCGTTGAGGAAAGCGAATTCGCCAAACCCCGATAGCTCGTCGATGGTAGGTTTCGTCGGGTAGCGTAGAGGTCAAGTTCAGTAGGCTCTAGAGGAAGTGTGGTCCCAGCGATGAAGTGCCGCAATTGTGGAACTGAAAGCCCCGCGGAAGCGAGGTTCTGCAGCGCGTGCGGTACCGCGCTCACGGATTCCACGGGCGACACCACGACGATGATCCCCGTCGTCGATGAGGCCGAAGCCCAAGAGTTCTCCCCGGTTGATCGTGGGGCGGCAGAGGATCTGGCCCCGGGCAACGCGTTGCTCGTCGTCAACCGTGGTGGTGAGTCCAGCCGGTTCCTCATCGACAACGATGTGACCAGCGTCGGTCGCCACCCGGAATCGGACATCTTTCTCGACGACATCACGGTCTCCCGCCACCACGCCAAGTTCGTGCGGAGCGGCGGCAAGATGTATTTGGAGGATCTGGGCAGCCTGAACGGCACCTACGTCAACCGCACCCTGCTCGACGGCCGCACGGTGCTGCGGGAAGGTGACGAGATCCAGATCGGCAAGTACAGGGCCACGATCTCGCTGAGCGGGCCTGGTCTGAACTGATGCCGGGCGCGGCGCGCACCATCGGCCGCGTACTGGAGATGATCAGGGCCGAGTTCCCCGATATCTCCGTATCCAAGCTGAGGTACCTCGAAACGGAAGGCCTGATCTCCCCGGATCGCCAGCAGCCCTCCGGTTATCGACGCTTCTCCCAAGACGACGTCGATCGACTCCTCTACGTGCTGCGCGCGCAACGCGACCGCTACCTCCCACTCAAGGTGATCCGTGAGGAGTTGGAGGCACTGGACCGTGGTGAGACCCCCGCGACGCTAACCGCAGCCGAGGGCGAGGAACCTGCGGCCACCGAAGCCAAGCCGCAAGCGGCCAAGCCCGCCACCGGGCCCGGCTTGATGACCCGCCGCCAAGTGCTGGTGGAATCAGGGCTCGGGGAGGCATCGCTCATCCAACTTGAGCGGCTCAAGGTGATTCAACCGCGTCGCGGTTCCCAGCTCTACGGACGTGAGGCCGTGGCCCTAGCAGTGGCCGCCAAGAAGCTCGCCGGGTACGGAATCGACCTTCGCCAGCTGCGCGTGCTGCAGCAGGCGGCCACCTTAGAGGCCGCCATCGTGGAGCAGGCGCTCGAGCCGTACCGTCGTCGCAGCGGCCCACCGCCGGAGGTTGTCGCCGATCTCTACCGCGTCGTGCTGCAGGCGCACGCGGCACTCCTGCACGGACAGATTCACTAGGCGAGGGGCCCTCCCATGATCACGCTCGAGGTGGCCGGCATCCGGTTGCTGTCGCCCGAAGATTCGCCGGTGCTGCTCCTGCAGGAACAGGGCGGCACTCGCTGCCTGCCCATCTGGATCGGTAGCCAAGAAGCAGCCGCCATCGCGAGTTCCTTGGAGGGGGAGGAGCATGAACGGCCGATGACGCACGATCTGCTGGCCCTCACGCTGCAGAAGCTCTCGCCGGAAGGTCGCGTCATCATCCAAGACATCGAAGACGGGATCTATCACGCCGTCCTCGAGATCGGCGGCGAGGTGCTGGAGGCTCGTCCGAGCGATCTCGTGGCGGTTGCTGTGCGCACCGGATGGCCGATCACCTGCCCCACGGCCTTGATGGATCAAGTAGGGGTTGAGGTTGAGCCGGTCCAGACCGACGAGGTTGAGGCGTTCCGCGCGTTTCTCGACAGCGTCAATGCTGACGATTTCGAGGATGAAAACCCCTAGTCAGCGCCCCCTCGGGCCGTGTATGGCAGAATTGGGCCACCACGCGGCGTGAACAGTGTTGAAACAATCGTCGGTTCGCTCGGGCGTGTCGTTGACCCACCGCGAGGGCGCGGGTTAGCGTGCTTCTCGTTGGCAGGCGTGCCAACAGTGATGTTGTGAAGCGAGGAATCGTGAGCGAAAAGCCCGAGGTGGCCGCACTGCAAGAGGTGCTGTTCGACGGTGACTTCGCGCCTGTTCCCAGCGACACCGGTTACCGCGGGCCCATCGCCCACCGCGTCGCCGGCATCACGTACCGCCAGCTCGATTACTGGGCCCGCACCGGTTTGGTGGTGCCGTCGATCCGCGACGCCGCCGGCTCCGGTTCCCAGCGCCTCTACTCCTTCCGCGACATCCTGCTGTTGCGCGTCGTCAAGCGATTCCTGGACGTCGGCATCTCGCTGCAGCAGATCCGCGTCGCCATTGATCACCTCCGTGCCCGTGGCGTCGACGACCTGACCGAACTCACGCTGGTGAGCGACGGCTTCAGCGTCTACGAAGTCACCTCCGCCAATGAGCTGTTCGATCTCAGCCGCGGCGGTCAAGGCATGTTCATGATCTCTGTCAGCAGCGTGTGGCGTGAGCTTGAGGGCACCTTGGCCACGCTGCCGGGGGAGCGCACCGTCGACGACGAGCTCGCCGACGATCACCCGGACGACGAGCTCGCGGCACGTCGTCGCATCCGCGCAGTCTAGGCACCCACCGCTCAGCGCCGGTAAGGTCGGCGGGGTGAAGGAACTGATTGACAAGGTCATGGGCTGGCCAGTGGTCGCCCATGCGCTCTCGGCCAACGATCGCTACAACAAACGGTTGGGCCCACAGTTCGCCGCAGCTGTCACCTACTTCACCGTCTTGTCGATGGTGCCAATCTTGATGTTCGCGTTCGCGGTGCTGGGTCTGACCCTGACGGTTCTGCGCCCAGATCTGATGGACCAGGTCACCACCATGATCGTCGACCAGCTCGGCGACGAGGGCATGGGCAAGACCATCGGCGATTTCATCAAGGAGACGCTCAGCGGGTGGAGGGGAGTGTTCGGCGTCGGTCTGCTGACGGCTGCCTACTCGGGCTCCAACTGGGTTGGCAACCTCAAGCGCGCGGTCCGCGTCATGTGGGCGGACAAGTTCTCCGATGCGACGGCGAAGAAGAACTTCTTCCTCGAACTGATCACCAATCTGGCCATCTTCTTGGGCCTCCTGCTCGCCGTCTTCATCGGCGTCGTCGTGGCTCAGGGCGGCCATGGCCTGAGTGAAACCATCATTGGATGGCTCGGCTGGGAAGACGTCCCCGGCATCGGCCTGTTCTGGCGGCTCATCACCATCGCCCTCACGTTCGTGGTCAGCTGGCTCCTGATGGCCTTCCTGTTCGTGGTGTAGCCCCGCAGGTCGGTGCGTCCCCGAGCCTGGCTGATCGGCACCACCATCGGCGCGGTGCTGCTGACGCTCCTGCAGTCCGCTGCCGGCCTGTTGATGGGCGTGTTCGGTGGCAACGCGGCTGCCGGCGTCTTCGGTCCGATTATCGTGATGATGCTCGTGTTCAACCTGCTGGCCACCATCATCCTGATGACCGCCGCTTGGGTTGGAACTGAGGACGTGTGGGCCGCGGAACGGGCGAAGAAGTTGGTCGATGGCGCATCGAACCTCACCAACGAGGTGGAGATCGACCCCGTCGACGAAGTGGGGGCGGCCAAGGAAGCCTCGCGGCGGTGGGCGGCCACCCGGAGCCTCGACGACCTTCGACGCGCCGACGAGTCCGTTCTTCCGCAGCCGGACGCCGAGTCCATGGTTCGGCAGGATGTCGCGGCCCGCGGCATGCGCACCAGCATGAACCTCGGCTACGGCGTCGGGGCGGCGACGGGCGTCGGGATCGGCGTGGTGTTGGCTGCCATCACCCGCTTGTTGAAGCGCTGATCACAGGACAAAGAAGGGGTCCCAGCCGATGTGGCTGGGACCCCTTCTTGTGTGAGCGTCAGTGCGCGACGGCGGGCGCAGGCTGAGCCTGGCCGATGTCGTCGAGCATCGCCTTGTACCAGTCCTGGTTGATGTCGAAGGCCTTGCCGCCCTTGATGCGATCGAACGCAATGGCCGACAGGACGTCGTCGTTCTCCTCGTCGTGGCCGATCACGCCGGGCTCGCCGGCGAGGGCCTTGTCGACGGCGAGGTCCGTGCACTCCTTGATCAGGGCCAGATCAGCCTCGTTCGCGCGCGCGGAACGGGAGAAGTAACCCGACTTCTGGATCATGACCTTCTCAGCGCCGAGCTTGGCGGCGAACTTCTCGCCAAACCACTTGCCGGGGTTGATGTCGTTCAGGCGGACGTGGCCGAACGGGTCGCGCGGGACCTCTTCGCCGGCGGCTTCCATCTCGGCGACGATGGCGTCGAGGCCGGCGCCCTCCGACAGGAAGATCGTCACGTTGCCAACCTCATCCATCACCTTGTTGAGGCGCTCGGATTCAGCGGCGATGTTGATCTCGCCCTCGGGCACGTAGACGCCGTGCACGTCCCACGCCTCACGGCTCAGGCCGATCTCCGGCAGCCACTCCTGAGTGTCCAGCCACTCGCGGTACTTTTGGGCGGTCGCGGCGGTCAGCCAACCGCAGTGGCGGCCCATGACCTCGTGAACGATGAGCATCCGGGAGCCGGAGTTGTGCTCGGCGACGATGTTCTCCGCGAACTTGGCGCCCTGCTCGGCGGCCGTCCAGGCGCCGAGCGACTGCTTGATCGGGATGACGTCGTTGTCGATGGTCTTCGGCAGACCCACGACGGTGAGGCCGTAGTCGTGCTCAGCGAGGTAGGCGGCCAGGTCAGCGGCGGTGGTGTTGGTGTCGTCGCCACCGATGGTGTGCAGGACGTCGACGCCGTCGGCCACGAGGCGGTCTGCAGCAACCTGGAGTGGGTTGGCGCCTTCCTCAACCAGGCCGCGCTTCACGAGATCCTTGGCGTTGGTGAGCTTGACGCGGGAGTTGCCGACGGGGGACCCGCCGAACTTATGCAGCAGGGCTGCGTTGGCGCGAACGGTGTCGTCGACGACGAGGAAGTCGCCCTTTAGAAGGCCCTGGTATCCGTGACGGTAGGCAATGATCTCCACCTCAGGGGCAATCTGGGTGTAGCGCTCGATCAGGCCGCCGATAGCGGAGGAAAGGCAGGGAGCAAAGCCGCCAG
>DYZF01000042.1 GCA_020741375.1 Tessaracoccus flavescens | reverse complement strand
CCGCTCGATGCGGGCAGGCAGCTTCGGCGGCGGCTTCCGCACGGCGCGGAGGTACTTGCCGATGCGCGGCAGGATGCAGCCGATGAGCGAGACGAACAGCAGCAGGTACACCGCCGAGAACATCGGCGAGGTGTAGATGTTGTAGAACCCGAGCGGTTCGAAGATCCTGTCCCAGAACGGGTTGGCCTTCTGGAAGTCCATGACGGAGATCGGCGAGATGGATTGCTGCGGGATCATCGAGCCGGGAATGGCCGCCAGCGCCAGGAGGAACAGCAGGAACAGCGCGGTGCGCATGGAGGTGAGCTGCCCCCACGCCCAGCGCAGCATCTCGACCACGCCCAAGCTGCGGCCGCTCACAGGATCGTCCCGAACTCAGACGCCCACTGCCGAAGCACCGCCACCAACATGTCCCACCATCCGACGATCATGGCGACGCCGACGAGAATCATGGCGGCACCCCCAATTCGCTGCAGCAGCATCTGGTGCCGCTTCAGCCACTCAAGCCGCGGGGCCAGCGCGGTGAAGAACGCTGCGAAGGCCAGGAACGGCAGCCCCAATCCGACGGCGTACGCGAACGCCAGCACTCCTCCGCGCGTGGCGGAGCCCTCGTTCAGCGCCAGCGTCAGCACCACCGACAACGCCGGGCCGATGCACGGCGTCCAGCCGATGCCGAACACCAGGCCCAGCAGCGGCGACGCCCACACCCCCAGCTTGGGCGCCACCGAGGGGCGCCACCCCGACGGCATCGGCAGCCAGCCCGCGAACGCCGCGCCGAGCAGGGCGATGATGACGCCCAAGATGACGGTGATGAGGCGCGCGTTGGTCAGCAGCATGGCGCCGACGCTGCCCACGAGGGCGCCGGTAAGGACGAACACCACCGAGAAGCCGAGGACGAAGCCCGCAGTACCCAGCAGGAGCAGGCGCTTCGACGCGGTGCCCTCCGCGATCTGCCGAGCCCCCAACCCGGACGCGTACGACAGGTAGCCGGGCAGCAGCGGGAGGACGCAGGGTGAGGCGAAGGAGACGATGCCGGCCAAGATCCCCACCGGGATGGCGACCAGCATCGACGAGGTGAGCGCCTCAGACACCCACCCCTCCAGCAGGATCACGTCCCAGCCTGCACGTCGTTGACGATGCCGACGAGCGTGGACGCGTTGACCTCACCCAGCACGCGGGCCGCGATCTTGCCTTCAGTGTCGATGACGACGGTGCTGGGGATCGCCTTGGGCGGCAACTGGCCGAAGCTCAGCAGCAGTTCGCCGTTGGGGTCGAAGAGAGAGGGGTACGGGATCTCGAAGGACCGCTCGAAAGCCTGAGCGGGGGCCACGTCGAGATCTCGCGTGTTGATGCCGAGGAAGGCCACGTCGTCGCCCAACTGCTCGTGCGCCTCCACGAGGTGCGGAGCCTCGGAGCGACACGGGGCGCACCATGAGCCCCACACGTTGATGACCAGCGTCTTGCCGGCGAAATCCGCCGTCGACAACTGCTTCCCGTCGAGCGTGGTGCCCTCGATGGTGGAGGCGGCCACCCGATCGGCTTGGTCCAGAATCGTGACGGTGCCGTCGCCGCCCTGGAAGCCGACGCCGTCGGTTCCACCTTGTCCGGAACACGCGCTGAGCAGCAGCACCGCCGCCAGCGACGCCGCCAGGCGCCTCATGTGCCGACCTTGAACCCGCGGCCGTGCTTGGCCGGTAGGAGGTCTGCCACCGGCTCCTTGTATTCGACGGCCGTGACGACGCCGTCGCGGTAGGTGAAGCTGGTGACGGAGCACAGGGTGCATTCGCGACGGCGTGGATCGTGCGCGAACGGGCGGCCTTCGGCGTCGCTGCGGGCGGTCCAGATGGAGAGCTGGTGGCTGACCACGAGCGCCTGGCCACCGGGACCGGCAGCCTCCGCGGCGTCGGCCAGTGCGGCCCGCATCCGCGCGGCGATCTCCGTGTAGGGCTCGCCCCAGCTGGGCTTCAGCGGGTTGCGCATGTACCAGAACATCTTGGGATCGCGCAGGGCCTTGTTGTCCTTGCCGAACACCTTGCCCTCGAACTTGTTGGCGGCCTCGGTGACCCGTTCGTCGGTGACGACGTCGAGGTGCCCGTGGTGCTTGAGGGTGGGGGCCAGCGTCTCCTGCGCGCGCTGCAGCGGCGAGCAGCGCAGGTGGGTCAGCGGCACGTCGCGCCAGTACTCGCCCATGCGTTCGGCCATCTGGTGGCCCAGTTCGGAGAGGCCGAAGCCGGGGAGGCGTCCGTAGAGCACACCGCCGGGGTTGTGCACCTGCCCGTGCCGCATGACGTGCACGAATCTGGTGTCAGAAGTTTCTCCCACGGTGCTCACCCTATTAGGCCGATTCAACTACCTTGCGGCGCTTCCGGCGCTTGCGCTGCGACGGCTTCGTTTGGGGCAGTCCGGCCGCAACCTGGTCTGCCCGACGGCGGTCCGCGAAGCGCGCGAGGCCCTCGGCCACCGACTCGTAGGTGGGGCTGTCCGCGACCACGTCCACCCGCAGGCCGTGGATCTCGCAGGCGGCCGACGTGGCGGGCCCGATCGCGACGACGACGGTGGCGGCGTGCGGCTTGCCGGCGATGCCGATCATGTTGCGCACGGCCGTTGCGGAGGTGAAGATGACGGCGTCGAACATGCCGGTCTTGATGTCGTCGCGCACTTCCGCCGGCGGCGGGGCGGCCCGGACGGTGCGGTAGGCGGTGACCTCTTCCACTTCCCAGCCGAGGCGCGACAGGCCGAGCAGGAGGGGCTCGACGGAGACGTCGGCGCTGGGCACGAGGACGCGGTTGAGCGGGTCGATCAATTCGTCGTAGGCGGGGAACTCGTTGGCCAGGGCGCCGGTGGTGTTCTCGACGACGGGCGTCAGGTCTGCCACGAGGCCGAGGCGGGCGAGTGCGTCGACGGTGCCGCGACCGACGGCGGCCAGGCTGACGCCGGACAGCGCGCGGGAATCGAGCCCGTACTCGGTGAGGCGTTCGGCAATGGCGCTGACTGCGTGCGGCGAGGTGAACACGAGCCAGAGGTAGCGCCCGTCGACGAGGCCACGGACGGCCTTCTCCATTCCCTGCTCGGTGCGGGGCGGTTCGATCGACATCGTGGCGACGTATTCGGTGGACGCGCCGTAGTGGGCGAGTTCCTCGCCCAGACGGCTGAGATCGTCCTTGGTGCGCGGCGCGATGATGCGCCAGTCGAACAGCGGCTTGCCCTCGAACCAGTCGAGGCGCTGCCGGCGGGATTCCTCGATGCCGGGGCCGACGATGAAGTAGCACTCGGGCGCGTCGTTGGCGTCGACCTCGCCCCAGCTGAGCAGTTCGGAGGTTTGCGACGTGGTGCCGGCGGCGGTCACCAAGAGGACGCGGCCGTCGGTGCCGTAACGCTGGATGGCTGTGGCGGCCAAATCAGCGGCCTGTTCGCCGCAGACGCGGATGATGAGGGTCTGGGCCTGCGGCCATTCGTCGAGTGCCGGGATGTTCACCGAGGCGTCCAGCCCCGCGAACCCGGCCGACGCGTTGACGCCTGCGAAAGAGAGGGCGGCGCTCCAGCGGCTGACGCCGGGCACGACGTTGGCGCGGAGGCCTGCGCTGGCGAGCACCTCTTGCAGCGCTCCCCCCGCATCGGCGTCGGTGAAGTAATCGCCGCTGTGCAGGCGCACCACCTTGCGTCCGCGGGCGACGTTGTCGAGGATGGCGGTGGTTTCGTCGTCGCTGCCGGCGAGGCGGATTTCCGCGTGGGCCGGGGTGAGCTGCTTGATGGAATCCTCATCCGCGCCCTCATCGACGATCACGAGATCTGCGAACCGCAGCGCTCGTGAGCCGGCGAGGGTGAGCATGCCGAGATCGACCGGCCCGGAGCCAACGAACGTCACCGAGCCGCTCTTGGGCTCAAACTCCGGTGGGGAGTCCGGCGAGGTTGGATCCATGGGTTCGGTCACGAAACTCATTCCATTTCAGACAGTGCGGCGGGCGTCCACGCGTGCGACAAAGCCCTTCGCGGCTCCTGCTGGAGCTGGGCGCGAAGGGCGGTTTCGTCGAGAAACCAGTAGCTCAGCAACTCTTGATCGACGAACGTGACGGGGACGTGAGCGGTGAACGCGGCGCGAAGCGCCTCGTCAGCGTCAACATCCATGGCCTGCCACGCAACGTCGAGATCCTCACAGGTGCGCCGGACCGTCACCTCGGCCTCCACACAGAGGTGGCAGCCGGAGCGGGTCAACAGCACGACCCGTGAGGGTGGCGTCACTACTTGCCGGCGCGGCGACGCTGAATGCGGGTGCGCTTCAGCAGCTTGCGGTGCTTCTTCTTAGCCATGCGCTTGCGACGCTTCTTGATAACAGAGCCCACTGTGTGGTCCTTCCAATCCCGGAAACATCCGGATACGAGGTGTGCCTGGCCGTGGTGGTCAGACTCCCGATTCTAACCCGCCGAGCGAAGAGAGACCAATCTCGCCGATCAGCCGGCCATCTCCTGGCCGCGGCGCACGCACGCTTCCATGGCCTCAAGGAAGGCAGCGCGCACGCCGCGGTCGTCGAGGACCCGCAGCGCGGCGGCCGTCGTTCCGGCCGGGGAGGTGACCATCTCGCGCAGCACCGTCGCCGACTTGCCGGATTCGGCAAGGAGCTTCGCCGAACCGACGAACGTCTGGACGGCGAGCTCGGTGGCCTCCGCTCGGGTGAGGCCCTGGTGGACCCCGCCCTCGATCATGGCTTCGGCGATGTAGAAGAGGTAGGCAGGGCCGGAGCCGGAGACGCTGGTGAGCGCGTCGAGGTGCTTCTCCTGCACGACGACCGACTTTCCGACGGCGTTCATCAGGCTCTCGACGGTGGCGACTTGCTCGTCGGAGACGTGGCTGCCACGAACGATGCCGGCCATCCCCTCACCCACGAGGGCGGGTGTGTTGGGCATGACGCGGACGACGGCGGTGCCGTGGCGCAGCCCGTCTTCGAGTTGCTTCAGCGGCGTGCCGGCAGCGATGGACACCACGAGCGCACTGGGCTGGAGGTCGCCGGAAAGCTCGCTCAGCACGTCGTCGATCTGGTGCGGCTTGACCGCCAGCACGACGACGTCCGCAGCGCCCGCCTCGGCGAGTGTGACGGAGCGGACCCCGTGCGTCTCCTCGATGACGGCGGCGCGCTGCGGCGACGGTTCGACGATCGTCAGATCATCGGCCGCGTGACCGCCGGCGAGCCAGCCGGTGAGCAGGGCCTCCCCCATCGCGCCGGCGCCGACGAGCGTGAGCTTCATCGGACGAGCAGCTCTGCGATCTGGATGGTGTTGAGCGCGGCACCCTTGCGCAGGTTGTCGTTCGAGATGAACAGCACCAAGCCCTTGTTGCCCTCGACGCTCTGGTCTTGGCGGATGCGTCCGACGTAGGACGGGTCCTGCCCCGCCGCCATCAGCGGCGTGGGCACGTCGGCCAGTTCGACGCCGGGGGCGTCGGCCAGAATCGCGCGGGCCTCGTCGGGGGTGATGTCGCGCTCGAAGCGCGCGTGCACCGTCAGCGAGTGGCCGCTGAACACGGGGACGCGCACACAGGTGCCCGCCACCAGAAGATCGGGGATGTGGAGGATCTTGCGCGATTCGTTGCGCAGCTTCTTCTCCTCATCGGTCTCACCCTCGCCGTCGTCAACCATGTTGCCGGCGAGCGCCACCACGTTGTACGCGATGGGCGCGACGTACGGGGCGGTGTCGGCAACCTCGAAGGCCGAGCCGTCGTGGGCCAGGACGCGCGGGTCGTCGATCTGGCCGAGTTGGGTGGCGAGGGCCTCGACTCCCTTGAGGCCGGAGCCTGAGACGGCCTGGAAGGTGGTGACCTGCATGGCCTTCAAGCCCGCGGCGTCGTGCAGCGCCTTCATGACGGGCATGGCGGCCATCGTCGTGCAGTTCGGGTTGGCGATGATGCCGAGCTGCGCCTTGTCGACGTCGCCGGGGTTGACTTCGGAGACGATCAGCGGCACGCGATCATCCATGCGCCAGGCGCTGGAGTTGTCGACGACGATCGCGCCGGCTGCAGCCACCTTCTCGGCGTACTCCTTGGAGGTGCCGCCACCGGCGGAGAACAGGGCGACGTCGAGGCCGGAGAAATCGGCGGTCGCGATGTCCTCGACGACGATGTCCTTGTCACCCCACGGAAGGGTGGTGCCGGCGGACCGAGCCGAGGCGAAGTAACGGATCTCATCAACCGGGTAGTTGCGCTCCGCGAGCAGGCGACGCATGACGCCGCCAACCTGACCGGTCGCACCAAAAACTCCAACACGCATGGCGGCGATTCTACGCGCCGATCAGGCGAACACGCGCTTCACGTTCGGCGCGAGACGCTCGGTGCGGACGCGGGCCACAGCTGCGAAGCCGTAGGCGGCCTCCATCATCTGCCCCTCGCCGAGGTAGATGGAGACGTGGTTGATCCGACCGGTGCGGGCGTTGGTGTAGAAGATCAGGTCGCCGCGGCGACGCTTCGCGTAGGGCAGCGTCTGGATGCGGCCGAGGGCGTACAGCTCGCCGCTGGTGCGGTAGCTGGGCTCGGCATGCTCACTAAGACGCATAGCTGCCCGATCTGGTTGCGATGAGGTTGCGATGACGCGGAGATGGGTTGTGTGGCGTCAGCGGCCGATGAGCGACATCAGCCACGGCAGCAGTGGGGCGCCGAGGAACGCTGCGATATCGAGCAGCGTGTGCGTGATCACCAGCGGCATGACCCGCCGCTTCAACTTGAGGAAGAGCCAGCCGAACGCCAGACCCATGACGAGGTTGCCGATGAATCCGCCGAAGCCTTGGTACAGGTGATAGCCGCCGCGCACGAGAGCGCTGATGATGACGATGACCCACATCTTCGCGCCGGTTTGGGCCCAGCGCGTGAAGAGGTAGCCCACCATGACCACCTCTTCAAGGATGCCGTTCATCGCGGCGCGGAGGATCAGGATCGGCACCATCCACCAGATCTGTTGCAAGCCCGACGTGTTGATCTGGGTGTTGATCCCGATCTCCACCGCGAACAGGTAGAACGCCAAACCGGCCACCCCGATCACAGCGAAGATGCCGAAGCCCCATGCCAGATCGTGGCCCGGGCGTCGCAGATCGAACCCCATCGAACGGAACGGGCCGCCGTCGGGGCGATGGTGCACGGCCAAGAGGTACAGGACCAGCACCACGGGCATCAGCGGCAGCGTGACGTTGGCGATCTGGTACGCGAGGTCCAGCCACGGCCGGTCCGGGGTCGCCGAGTTGTTCATCGACGTGACCTGCTGGTTCAGCGGGGTGGGCCGGGTGAGCTTCTCGATGATCGACAGCACCGCGTAGATCGCGGACTGCCCCAGCGAGAGCAGCAGAACGATGGCCATTTCGGCCCGGAGTCGCTGCAGTGGCGCGGCGCCGTCGACGGTGTCGGCGCTCACCGTTTGTCCGCGATGGCGCGCAGGTAGCTGAAGATGACGCGGGGGCGGGCAGAGATCCTGGTGGTGAGGTACTCGAACCAGCCCGGCCCGAAGGGCACATAGGTGCGCGACCGCAGACCGATGTCGGTGAGGCGCCGCTGCTCCAAGGGCCGAACGCCGTAGAACATCTGGTGCTCGTAGTTGGTGGGCCCGACGCCGTTGCGCCGCGCGAGGTCCTGCGTGATGGCGATGATCGTCGGATCGTGCGTGGCCACCATCGGGTAGGCGCCATCTTCCATGGCGCGGCGGATGCAGCGCACGAATGCCAGCGACTTCTCGCGCTCACTGCGGAAGGATTCAGCCGGGGGGACGGGGTACGAGCCGACGCAGAGCCGTACCCGGCCCTGTTCCGCGGCGATCCGGGTGACGTCCCGTTCGGAGCGCCGGATGTCGGCGGGCAGGGTGATGCCCAGCGTCTCGAAGCGCGCATGCACCGCGCGCCACAGCGCGAGGGTGTCGTCGTAGTGCTCCGTGCCCTGCATCTCCAAGGTCACGACAGCGCCGCGCGCGTCGGCCTCGGAGCACAGGTCCAACAGGCGGCTCTGGGCGCTCGCGCGATCCTCGCGCAAGCCCAACGAGGAGGGCTTGACGGACAGCTCCACGCCGCGAGCCGCGTCGCCCGCCTCGGCGAGCAGGGTGCTGAGGACGGCGGGGGTGTCGGCCTCATCGTCGGCGCTGGAGAGGTACACCAGCGACACCAGCAGCCCCTGATTGTGCAGC
>DYZF01000041.1 GCA_020741375.1 Tessaracoccus flavescens | reverse complement strand
TCTCTGAGTAGTCACATAACTAGGTATGTAACCCGAGGCGCTCTACAAGTGGGCGGGCAAACTGCTGCCGGCTGTTCCATCATCGCTGCTCCTCGAGGCGTTCCGTCTGGCACGCGACATCCGAGTCGTAGACATGCGGGCCTCCGCGTACGACATGACAGAGTGGGGTCTGGACCCGATAAAGGTGGAGACGTCCAAGGGGCGGGCCGAATACGCCGCCATTCAAAGACTGTTCGCCAGACGTGCTCAGCCCCTTCGGGCAGAACTCCTCGAGATTCTGTCCGTTCTGGTCAACCAAATGAGGGGGTTGGCGCGTATTAGTGATTGAATGCTCCCGAAACAAGGCTCGAAATGCGTCGTGGACATTCGTGCCTACATGCCAGCTCAACCGAAGGAATGACCGTGTCTATCCCGCGTAGCGTGCGCCGTGTGCTGACCGCAACCCTTGCGCTGGCTGCGCTTGGAGTTGCCGCCTGCGCTCCTGAGACGACTATCACTGCTTCTGTCCCGGCGCATTCTGCGTTGCCAGCATCACCCAGCCCGTCACCGTCGTTCGACACGTCGGAAGACTCTTCCCCTGTTGTCCCGGATGCTCCCGCAGTCACCCCCACTGCCGCACCCTCGGACACCGCTGTGGAGCCTTCGAGCTCCCCGGAGGCGACGGCCCAGCCGGCCATCGCGGAATCTGCGTCGGGACTAGACCCGGCACAGCCGACGACCTCTGAGACGCCCGAGGTCGAGCCGAAGGCGCCCGCGCTGCTGAAGCAGGGCGACGACAACGAGCAGGTGCGTGAGCTCCAGCATCGTCTCCTGCAGCTCGACTGGTTCGAGGGCAAGATCGTCAGCTCCTACGGCGACGTCACGCGCGACGCCGTCGAGGGTTTCCAGACCAAGCGCGGCTTCAACGCCACCGGTGAAGTGGATCAGGTGACGTGGGACAAGCTCGTCGAGATGACCCGCAAGCCCACCCACGACGAGATGTACAACATCCTGAAGCCCGGCAAGGCGATCTTGGCAGTTGGCAGTAAGGGTGACGGCGTCAAGGACCTGCAGGCGCGGCTCAAGCAGATCGCGTGGTACGAGGCCAAGATCGACGGCGTTTTCGGAGAGAAGACTGCCGCGGCGGTCAAGGGCTTCCAAGAGAAGCGTCAGATCCCGATCACCGGAGAGATGGATCAGCGCACCAAGGACCGCCTCTACGCGATGACCCGCAAGCCCACCACCGACGAGCTCAACAACGTCGTGACGAAGGCACCGTCCAAGTCCACCAAGATGACGTTGGACGACCGCTGCCTCCAGGGTCGCGTCATCTGCATCTCCAAGGGCCAGCGCAAGCTCGCGTGGGTGATCGACGGCGAGATCAAGAAGGTCATGGACGTCCGGTTCGGCTCGGAACTCACCCCGACGCGCAACGGCGTGTTCTCGGTGGGATGGAAGTCCCGCAACCACGTGTCCTCCCTCTACGACACCCCGATGCCGTTCGCGCTGTTCTTCAGCGGCGGTCAGGCCATCCACTACTCGGCAGATTTCGCGGCTCGCGGCTACAACGGCGCGTCCCACGGATGCGTCAATGTCCGCGACAAGGGCGCCGTCTCCGCCCTCTTCGACCTGGCCAAGGTCGGCGACAAGGTTGTGGTGTACACGGGATAACCCCTACTTGAGTTGGAGCAGGCCGCGACCCTAGAGGTACGCGGCCTGCTTCAGTTGTTGGCTACGATGCGTGGGTGCTGATCCCCCTCGCCATCGCCATGCAGGTTGTCTCCTCGTTCCTCTTTGCGAGTGGAGCCATCCTTCAGAGCCTGGGTGTGAAGAGCACCTTCGATCCCAATGGGCGCGCGTCGTCCAACAAGCTCACCATCGCCGGCCTGCTGCGCCTGTTCAAGATTCCCAAGTGGCTTCTTGGGCTCCTGTTCGTCTTCACCGGCGCCGCCATCCACCTCATCGCGTTGTCGTTCGCGCCGGTCACTGTGGTGCAGCCGGTGGGCATCCTCGCGGTGCCGTGGTCGGTCCTGCTCGCCGCGAAGATCCACAAGCACCAGTTGACCCCCAAGCTGTGGGCCTCTGTCGGCATCACGGTGCTGGGCGTCGTCGGCTTCACGATCTTCTCCTCCCTGTACGCCTCCGACGTTGAACAGCCTCAGTTCATGCCCATGCTGATCTCCTTCATCGTGGTGTGCGTCATTTGCGCCGCGCTGTCGATGGTGGCGCTCAAGGCTCCGGCCTGGGCGAAGGCCATGGTCTGGTCCTCGGTGGGCGCCATCTTCTACGGCCTAGCGTCGGGCCTGATGAAGGCGGCCATGGAGCTGATCAAGCACCCCGACGTGCACTGGTTGCAGTGGGAGTTCGTCGCCACCGTCCTCATGATGCTCGCGTGCTACGGCTTGGGCGTGTGGATGATCCAGCAGGGCTACGCCTCCGGGCCGGCGGAGATCACGGTCGGCACCATGACGACGGTGGACCCGTTCGTTGCGGTGCTGTTCGGGCTGATCGTCCTAGGTGAGGGCGCCAAGATGGGCCCGCTGCCCGCGATCGCGATGGCCGCCTTCGGTGCCCTCGCCGTCTACGGGGTCATGCGGCTCTCGAAGGATCACCCGGACGCCATCGAAGAGCGCGCCAAGCACGAGGCAGAGGTGGCCGCGGCGCTGGCCGAGCCACCGCTCGATTAGCCCTTGATCGGCAGCGCGTTGAGCGCGATCCTGCCCGACGGCGTCGTCAGGACGATGGTGGAATCGGCGCGCGGCATGACGAAGGACACGTCAGCTTCGTAGGGCGTGCCCGCCGTGACGGTGAATGCCCGCATGTCGACGGGGTCGTAGCTGTGTCGGGTCTCGTTGGTGAAGGCGAACACGCCGAATCCGAACTCGCCGTGCTCCACGTCCACACGGATCCGCAGATCCACGCCGACGTCGGTCCACTCATAGCTGACGATCTCGAACGTTCCGTCGCCGTTGCCCTCGAACGGCACGTAGTTGCCGGTTCGGCTGGGCGACGCGGTAGCGAAGTTGGGACCGTTCGTCTCGCTGGATTGAGCCTCCGGTGAGGAACTGGAGAACAATTGAAGCCCGATCACGAGCGCCGCGATGGCCGCCACGGCGCCCAGTACCAGCCACAGCGACTTCTTCGACTGCTTCGGCGGCTCCCATTGCTCCGGCGGAGGAGGCGCAGCGGCAGGCTGGCCGAAGGGCTGGCGCGGATCGCGGCCCTGGGCGTCGTGGAACTGGGGCGGACGCCAGTTCGGGTCCTGCTGCGCCCAAGGATTGTTGGGCTGGTTGCCCCCAGAAGGCCACTGCTGGTTGCTCATAGTGAAGAAGCCTAGCTAGCGGCCACAATCATTCGGGTCGGAAGTCGACTTCAGGCATGGGGAACGTTTCGTCGATGGCAGCAGCCTAGGGCTGGGAGTTGTGCACAGATTGGCTTCGGCGTGGGAAATCCGTCATCAGGTTTGCGAATACGGTGGCATGACAACATCTTCAGTTCGCATCACAAGCCGCTCGGATGTGCTGGCGCTCCCATCGCTGCTGCTGGGGTTTCGGCCAGAGGAATCCATCGTCGTGCTAGGAATCGGCGATTCGTGCGCCAAGTTCTGCGCTCGCTTCGATCTCTCGCTCCCGCGTGCTGAGCTGGAGGGCGTGGTTGAGCAGATCCTTCAGGCGGCGGCCAACTCTGGTCACTGTGGGCTCACGGTGCTGGGGTACGGGGAACTGCACGACGCGTACCCGCAGGTGCGTCAGGTGGCGGAGCTGCTCGGCCCCACGGTCACGTTCCCGTCCCTCATCACAGATGGTCACACCACCTGGGCCGTCGACGAGGAGGAATACGTGCTCCAATGCGACGATCCCGCCAGCACCTTGGCGGCTGAGGCCGTGTACAACGGAATGCCCATCACCCGAGGCAGACGCGAAGCGGTGGCGCCGGTGGAGTTGCACGAGCGCCTCGGCGCGGAGACTGAAGAACTGTGCGGGGATCAGGTGGCCGGCCTCGGAGCGGCCGGCCGCCTCGACGTCTTGGGCGCATACGTTGAATCGATGGAGGAGCTGTCGCCCTTTGATGCGCTCTTCCTCGCGTTGACCCTGGCCGACGAGGAATGCGCCGCCGCCGTTCTCGCCCGCCTGAGCGAGGCCACCGCCGAGGCCATGTGGCCCAATCTCGCCGCAGCCAGGCGCGTGGCGCCACCGGAAGCGGAGGCGACGGTGGTGGCGCTCTTGGGGTTCGCCAGCTACCTCAGCGGCAGGGGAGCGGCACACTCGTCGTGCCTGCAGCAGTTGCAGCGGATCAACCCGCGCCATCCCATCGGCCAACTGCTGGTGCAAGTCCATCGGGAAGCCATCCCGCCGCGGCACTTCAGATCAGTACTATTGGGCCATGCGTTTCGTGGTGTGCGGTGAAGCCCTTATTGATCTCATGCAGGAGGAGGAGTTGTCCTCGGCCGAGAGTCGCTGGATCGCCAGATCGGGGGGCGGGCCGCTCAATACGGCCGCGGCCCTGGCCAAGCTGGGCTGCGATTCCCACTTCCTCGGCCGGATCAGCTCCGACGCCTTCGGACGCCAACTGCGCAGCCACCTCGCTGCAGCCAACGTCAATCTCGGACTTGCAGTCCACACGGATGATCCAACCTCGGTTGCCGTGGTCTCGCTCGACGAGCAGGGCAAGGCCAGCTACACATTCCACTTCGATCAAACCTCCAACTTCAACTGGCGCAAGGAGGAGTTCCCGGAGCTCGACGGCGACGATTGGCTGCACTTCGGCAGCATCGGCGCGGTCATCGGCCCCGGAGCCAAGCCCGTGCTCAACTTCATCAACCGCACCGACGCCGCCGTGAGTTACGACCTCAACGTTCGGCCGTCGTGCCTGCCGGATCGTCAGGAGTACTTCGGGCTCGTCACGGATCTCATGCGCGCCGTGGGAAATCACGGTGGCATCGTGAAGGCCTCCGACGAAGACATCGCGTGGCTCGTCGATGACGACGGTGATCCGCTCAGCTTCGCCGGGGCGTGGGCCGAGGAGTTCGGCTTGGCCATGTTCATCGTCACGTTGGGCGCCGACGGTGTCGTGGCCGTCAAACCCGATGGCCGACGGATCAAGGTTCCCGGCTTCGCGGTCGACGTCGAGGACACCGTCGGCGCCGGCGATACCTTCATGGCGGGGTTCCTCTCCGCCTACGCCGAGGATCCGGACGACGTCCCCGCCGCGTTGACGCGCGGCGCTGCGGCCGCGGCGATCGTGTGCACGAGGAAGGGCGCCCAGCCGCCAACCGCGGCCGAAGTGGACGCGTTCCTCGGCTGAGAGGTATGCCGCGGCGAGCGGTATATTGAGGCCTTGCGCCGTCCGGCGCTGTGGAGACGTGTTAATTCAGGAGTCAGCGGTGAGCCAAGAGGCCGGCCAGTACGACAAGGTCCAAGCCCAAGAGAAGTGGCAGGCGTTCTGGGAGGAAGACGAGACCTTCCGCCCCCGCGACGACGGCAGCCGCGAGCGACGCTACGTCCTCGACATGTTCCCCTACCCGTCGGGCGATCTCCACATGGGCCACGCCGAGGCCTACGCCATGGGCGACGTGGTGTCGCGGTACTGGCGCCTCAAGGGCTACGACGTGATGCACCCCATCGGCTGGGATTCCTTCGGCCTGCCCGCGGAGAACGCGGCGATCAAGGCGGATTCCCACCCGGCCACGTGGACCTACAACAACATCGAGACCCAGGCCCGCTCGTTCAAGCGGTACGGCTTGAGCCTCGATTGGTCGCGCCGTCTCCACACCTCCGATGAGGATTACTACAAGTGGACCCAGTGGCTGTTCAACCGCTTCTACGAGCGTGGTCTGGCCTACCGCAAGGATTCCTTCGTCAACTGGTGCCCCAAGGACCAAACGGTTCTGGCGAACGAGCAGGTCGTCAACGGCGCCTGCGAGCGCTGCAAGACGGAGGTCACCAAGCGCAAGCTGAACCAGTGGTACTTCAAGATCACCGATTACGCGCAGGAACTGCTCGACGACATGGCGCAGTTGGAGGGTGGCTGGCCGGATCACGTGCTGGCAATGCAGCGCAACTGGATCGGCCGCTCTGAGGGCGCCCACGTCGATTTCGCCGTCGATGGGCGCGACAAGCCCATCACGGTGTTCACCACCCGCCCCGATACCCTCTTCGGCGCCACGTTCATGGTGGTGGCCCCCGACGGCGAACTGGCCCAGGAACTCGTCACCGACGAGCAGCGGCCTGCGTTCGAGGCCTACCTCGAGCAGGTGAAGAAGAGCACCGAGATCGAGCGTCAGTCCACCGAGAATGAGAAGACCGGCGTGTGGCTCGGCGTCTACGCCACCAACCCGGTCAACGGCGAGCAGATCCCGATTTGGGCCGCCGATTACGTGCTGGCCGACTACGGCACCGGCGCCATCATGGCCGTCCCGGCGCACGATCAGCGAGATCTGGATTTCGCCCGCAAGTTCGGCCTCAACGTGCGCACCGTCCTCGACGTTGATGGCACGGATCCGGCCGAGACCGGCGTCGCCACCGCCGGCGACGGGGCCTACCTGAACTCAGGTCCGCTGGACGGGCTGACCGACAAGGCCTCAGGTGTTGCTCGCATCATCGAACAACTGGAAGCCAACGGGCAGGGCACCGGGACGATCCAGTTCCGCCTGCGCGACTGGCTGCTGTCCCGTCAGCGCTTCTGGGGCTGCCCCATTCCGATCATCCACTGTGACAGCTGCGGCGAGGTGCCCGTCCCCGACGAGCAACTCCCCGTCCGTCTGCCGGATCTCCGCGGTGCAGCACTGGCGCCCAAGGGCACGTCGCCGCTGGCGTCGGCCACCGACTGGGTCAACGTCGAATGCCCCACCTGCGGCGGCCCCGCCCAGCGCGACACCGACACCATGGACACCTTCGTCGATTCGTCGTGGTACTTCTTCCGCTACTGCTCGCCCGGCTACACCGACGGGCCGTTCAACCCGGAGGACGTGAAGAACTGGATGCCGGTGGCGCAGTACGTCGGCGGCGTCGAGCACGCGATCCTCCACCTGCTCTACATGCGCTTCTTCTCCAAGGTGCTGCGCGACATGGGCATGGTGGACTTCGACGAGCCCATGCTGCGCCTCCTCAACCAGGGGCAGGTCATCAATCAGGGCAAGGCGATGAGCAAGTCGCTCGGCAACGGCGTGGATCTCGGCAAGCAGATCGACGAGTACGGCGTCGACGCCGTGCGCCTCACCATGGTGTTCGCCGGCCCGCCGGAGGACGATATCGACTGGGCGGAAGTGTCGCCGCAGTCGAGCCTGAAGTTCCTCCAGCGCGCCTACCGCATCGCCGCCGACGTGACGTCCGACGCCCGCGCCAACTTCAGCGAGGGCGATCCTGCACTGCGCAAGGCGACGCACAAGGCCATCGTCGAGATCTCCACGCTGCTGGAGTCCGGCCGGTTCAACGTGGCCGTCGCCCGCACGATGGAGTTGGTCAACGCCGCCCGTAAGACGATCGATTCGGGTGCAGGCGCCGCGGATCCCGCTGTGCGGGAAGCCGCGATGTTCATCGCGCAATCCCTCAGCGTCGTGGCTCCGTACGTGGCGGAGGAGATGTGGGAAGTCCTCGGGCTGCCCCCGTCCGTCGCCAACAGCACGTGGCCGACGGCCGACCCGTCCCTGACGGTCGACGACACCGTCACGATGGTGGTGCAGATTCAGGGCAAGGTTCGCGCCAAGCTGGAGGTTCCCACCTCGATCGCGGAGGATGAGGCGCTGGCCATGGCCATGGCCGACGAGGGCGTGCAGCGGTCGCTGGCCGGCCGGAGCGTGCTCAAGGTGATTGCACGCCTGCCGAAGATGTTGTCGTTGGTCCCAGGCCAGTAAGCAGTTCTCCACAGGCCGATGCCCGAATGAAATTTCGGGCGGCAGGTTTCCGAGTATGGAGACATGCAGGCCAGTGACGAACTAGCCCGGGCCCGCCTGGCGTATGTCAGTGCGGGCCAGGCTCCGCTCAGCGCACCTCGGCGCGCGCTGCACGAGCCGGAACTCGACGCGGAGCCTGATCCCGATCCGGATCCGGTGCCCGGGCCCGCTCCAGACTTGCCGTCGCGGCTGGACGGTGCCCTTTCACACCCGCGTCCGCTCACCCGCAAACACCTCGTCATCCTCGCGATCTTGGTGCTGTGCGGCGTTGGCGTTGCAGTTGCGGCGATGGGGCGCAGCGCAGCCACCGAGGTGCCGGTGGTGGCGCCCGTCGTGGACAGCCCGCCGTCGCCCACCCCGTCTCCGGTGCCCCGGGTGCGCGTGCATGTGGCGGGTGCCGTCGCCGCACCCGGCGTCGTCTCCCTACCGGTCGGGGCCATCGTCGAAGAGGCGATCGTCGCAGCGGGTGGGCTCGCCCCCGACGCGAACCCCGCTGGCCTCAACCTTGCGCAGCCCTTGGCCGACGGCATGCAGATCATGATCGGCACGGACGCAGAGCCGGTTGGGGAGGTCTCCGGAGCCGGCCATCCCTCCGGTGGCGGCGGTGCACCGGGAGGGCAACTCAATCTCAATTCGGCCTCCGCGGGTGAGCTCGAATCGCTACCTGGGGTTGGGCCCGTCATGGCTGGAGCGATCGTCGCGTGGCGGGAGGAGCACGGCCGGTTCACGTCGGTGGAGGAGCTGCAGGAGGTCAGCGGGATCGGTCCGAAGACGTTCGACAAGCTGCGCCCGCTGGTGGCGGTGTCGTGAGCTCAGCCCTGCACGATTGGCGCTTGGTGCCGGTGGCGCTGGCGTCGTGGGCGGGGGCGTGGTTCGGCACCACGGGCTGGACGCTGGAGCCGGGTGTCATCCTCGCGATGGCTGTCGGTGCTCTGCTGATCATCCTTGCAGCCCTGCGGCTTCGCTGGATCCTCGCCGCCGTCGCGGTGGCGGTGCTGGCGATCACCGTCGCTGTGTCCGGAGTCGTCTCGTGGCAGCGTCACAGCTCACCCGTGGCGGAGTTCGCCGCAGACCGCGCCGTCGCCACCGTGCAGGTACGCGTAGCGGCAGAGCCGATCATCCGGCCCACCGCCGTCATCGCCCGCGCGGAGCTGCTCGGCCTCCAAGCGCGCGGCAGGCAGTTTTCGGCTCGTCAGCCGGTGCTGATCGTTGCCGCGGGTGACGGGGGAGGGGCGTTACGCTCGGCCGTCCCCGGTGCGGTGTATTCGGCGAAGGTCCGCCTAGCTGCTCCAGAACCCGACGATTCAGTCTCGGCGATCCTG
>DYZF01000040.1 GCA_020741375.1 Tessaracoccus flavescens | reverse complement strand
ACCCGTGCAACCCGGCGATCCTCACCCTGATCGGCAACGCCGCCGAAGCCCTGCACGAGCGGGGCAAGTGGCTGGGCATCTGCGGTGGCGTCGCCTCGGACCCGCAGGCGGTCCCCATCCTGGTCGGATTGGGGGTCGACGAACTGAGCTGCTCGATCCCCGCCATCCCATCGGTGAAGGCCGCGGTGCGGGCCTACTCCCTCGACACGTGCAAGGAACTGGCCGCCAAGGCCGTCATTTGCTCCACCCCGGCGGAAGTCCGCGAACTCGTCCCCCTGAACGAAGGCTGAGGATCACCATGAGCACTGCCCAAGAGATCGTCCAGGCAGTCGGCGGGGCCGACAACATCGTCAGCCTGAGCCACTGCGCCACCCGGCTGCGCTTCCAACTGGTCGACGCATCAGCCGTCGACAACGACAACGTCGAATCCATCAAGGGCGTGATGGGTGCGGTCCCGCAGGCCGGCGAGCGCTACCAGGTCATCATCGGCGGCGCCGTGCAGAGCGTGTTCAACGACATCAACGCCCTGCCGGAGATGACCGCCAAGCGACCGCTGACCGACGAGGAGCTCAAGGCCGCGGCGCGATCTGGTGGAGTCCGCGGCCGGTTCGCCTGGGTGGATTCGTTCTTCGAATTCCTCTCCGACTCCTTCCGCCCGATCCTCGGGACGCTGCTGGGCGCCTCGTTGTTCATCACCTTCATGGCGCTCATGTCGACGCTGGGCGTGATCGGCAACTGGGCCGACCCCCGCACCGAGCTGCCTCCGTCATGGCAGTTCATGAACCTGCTGTGGCAGTCGGTGTTCGTGTTCCTGCCCCTGATGGTGGCCTACAACGCGACGAAGAAGCTCGGCGCCGATCCGTGGGTGGGTTTCTCCATCATGGCGCTGACGATGCTGCCCGGCTTCGTCGCGCTCGGGCAGTCCGACGCGGCGTTCCAGACGGTGATCGCCGGCAGCGAGGTCACCATCGTGCCGATCTTCGGCATCCCGTTGACGGTGTTCAACTACAGCTCTCAGGTGTTCCCGCCGCTGCTGATGGCCGCGGTGCTCGGGCCGTTATACAAGCTGTTGAAGCGGGTGATCCCCGAGAACCTGCAGCTGATCTTCGTCCCGTTCCTCGCGATGCTGGTGATGCTGCCGCTGACGGCGTTCCTGATCGGCCCGATCGGTGTCTACATCGGCGCCTGGCTGGCTGGCGCGCTGGGCGCGATCAACGCGATCAGCCCGTTCATCTTTGCGATCATCGTCCCGTTGGCCTATCCATTCATGGTGCCGCTGGGCCTGCACTGGCCGCTCAACGCCGTCATGCTGCTGAACATCTCCCAGATGGGCTACGACTTCATCCAGGGCCCGATGGGGGCCTGGAACTTCGCGTGCTTCGGGGCGACGGCGGGCGTGCTGTACCTGGCGTGGCGCGACAAGGAGGTCCAGATGCGCCAGACCGCGACCGGCGCCCTGGCCGCGGGCCTGTTGGGCGGCATCTCCGAGCCGTCGCTCTACGGCATCCACCTGCGGTTCAAGCGGATCTATCCGCGCATGCTGGTGGGCTGTCTCGTCGGTGGCCTCATCCTGGGCTTCGGCGGCAGCGTCACCACCAGCGCCTTCGTGTTCACGTCGCTGTTGACCATCCCGGCGTTCAGCAACATTCCGCTGTACGCGCTGGCCATCTCCGCGGCCTTCCTGACCTCGATGCTGCTCGTGATCGTGTTCGACTACCGCACCCCCGAACAGAAGGCAGCCGCCCGCAAGGCGAGCGGGACCATCGAGGAGGCCGCTGAGCCGGTTGCCGAACCGCGTGTCATCGTCGTGAGCGACGTCGAGCAGAACCAGGCCAAGCAGTGGATGGCCGCGCTGGGCGGCGAGGACAACGTCGTCGCGGTGGAGCCGGTTGCCGAGACCCGGGTACGGGTGGAGGTCAAGGACTCGAGCCTGGTCGACGTCGAGGCGTTGCGCCGGGCCGGGTTGGCGGGCAGCGTCGAGGTCGCCGACGGCATCTGGCATCTGCTGGCGGGGCTGGAGGCTGATCATTACGCGACAGCGATGAGCCGCAGGTTGAGCGGCGCCGGGATTCAGCCAGTCTGACCGGTGTGACAGGGCAACGCCCGGCCGTCCACGACGGCCGGGCGTTGCGGTTGCCCGAAAGGGTTGCAGTCAGTCCTGCGGGGCCGTGGCATCCCTCATCGGCTGCGCGCCCTTGTCGGCGATCCGGTCCAGGACCGACGTCAGGTCGAAGCCGGTGGTGTCCTTGACCAGTTGGAGGGTCTGCATCAGGTTGTCGCCCACCTGCTTCGGCAGGGTGGACGCGCCGTCGCTGGAGATGACGGTGAGCTTGTCTATGGCGCCCATGGGGGCCGCGACCTTCTCCGCCATCTGCGGCAGCACCTCGATGAGCATCTGCAGCACCGCGGCGTCGTTGTAGTGCGCGAAGGCCTCGGCGCGCTTGTCCATCGCCTCCGCCTCTGCCTGGCCCACGGCCAGCACCGCGGCTGCCTTGGCCTCGCCCTCGGCGCGAACGGCGTCCGCCTCGGCGATACGGCGGGCCTTCTCAGCCTCACCGCGCTTGGCGCCTTCGATGGCCTCGGCCTCAGCCAGAGCGGCTCGGCGGGACTGTTCACCGACGCCGACCAGGCGGGCCTTCTCAGCCTCCGCCTCGGCCGCGGCGATCGCGGCAGCCTTGGCGGCCTCCGCCCGGAAGATCTCCGAGTTCCGCTTGGCCTCGGCCTCGGTCTCCACGCGGTAGCGCTCGGCGTCCGCCGGGCGACGCACCTCGGTATCGAGCTGGCGTTCCTTCAGGGCGGCCTGCGCGACGGCGACCTTCTCCTGCTCCAACAAGATGGCCTGATCACGGTCTGCCTGAGCCAGCGGGCCGGACGCGGCGGCGGTGGCGCGGGCCGCGTCGGTCTCCGACTGGATCTCCGCCTGCTTCAGCACCAGCTCACGCTGGGAGATGGCGATCTCGGTTTCCGCCGCGATCTGCGCCTGCTCGGCCTCGCGGCGAGCCTCCGCCTCGGCGACGGCGGCCATGCGGCCCAGCTTGGCCGATTCGGGGCGGCCCAGATCCGAGAGGTAGGTGCCGTCGTCGGTGATGTCCTGGATCTGAAAGGTGTCGAGCACCAAGCCCTGGCCGGTGAGTGAGGATTCGGACTCGTCGGTGACGCGCTGCGCGAAGGCGGCGCGGTCGCGGATGATCTGCTCCACTGTCAGCGAACCGACGATGGAGCGCAGCGAGCCGGCGAGTGTCTCCTGCGTGAACGTCTCGATTTCCTCCTGCTGCGACAGGAAGCGCTGCGCTGCGGCGCGGATGGAATCTTCGTTGCCGCCCACCTTGACGATGGCGACGCCGTCGACGTTGAGCTTGATGCCCTGGCCGGAGACGGCGTTGCGGATGGTCACCATGATGCGGCGCGACGACAGATCCAGCACGTGGAGGCGCTGGATGAACGGGATGACGAACACGCCGCCACCCATGACCACCTTCTGGCCGCTGAGGTCTGTGGAGACCAACCCCGTCTCAGGGTTGCGCACTTCCTTACCCTTGCGGCCGGTGATGATGAACGCCTCGTTGGGCTTGGCCACCTTGTAGCGGCTGGCCAGCAGGAGGCCCACCAGCACCAAGAGAACGAGAAGCCCCAGAATCGCAATCACGATGGGGTTGAGGTCTGGCATGGGCT